>JBCBYJ010000035.1:0-11815 GCA_039815905.1 Pseudomonadota bacterium
CTTGCCAACCACGTCGCTCCCGCCTCCGGAAGGCGGGCGAAAAGTGGTCACGACGCCGATCCAAGATCGCATTCGCACCGCCCGGCGCACGCTGGCCTCGCGCGGCTTCCTTGAGACTGTGACCTGGAGCTTCATGCCAAAAGCGGAAGCCAAACTGTTTGGCGGCGGCGAAGATGAGCTGACCGTCGCCAATCCGGTGGCCAGCGATCTCGATCAGATGCGCCCGAGTATTCTCGCCAACCTCGCCAAAGCGACGCAGCGCGGCGCCGATTATGGCGAACGCGATTTGCGCTTGTTTGAAGCCGGTCCGATCTATTTGGGTGATGGTCCAAAGGATCAACGATCGGTTGTGGCGGCTTTGGTGCGCCCGGCAAAAACCCGCCATTGGCAAGGCGTCGCGGGTTATGATGGTTATGATGCAAAGGCAGATCTGTTTGCCGTTTTGAAAGCCTTGGGCCAACCGCCCGAGCGGTTCCAAATTGGCGAGGCGCGCCAGCCGCATTGGCATCCTGGACAAGCCGCCAGCCTGAAGCTTGGCCCGAAGGTTACGATTGCCCATTTTGGCACCTTGCATCCGCGGGTCTTGAAAGCGCTGAAAGTGGAAGGACCGGTCTATGCGTTTGAGCTTAACTTGAATGCTTTGCCGCAAATGAAAGCCAAAGCGACCAAAACTAAAGCCGTCTTCGCGCGCGCCGATCTCACCCCGATCCGCCGCGACTTTGCCTTTGTCGTTGACCAAGCGACCGGCGCCGACGCGATTGTGAAAGCGGCGAAAAGCGCTGACAAAAACCTGGTTACCGAGGTCGACGTCTTTGACGTCTATCATGGCCCAGGCATCGCGCCAGGACAAAAGTCAATTGCCATTGAAGTCACCTTGCAACCGCGCGGCGAAACCCTGAAAGATCAAGACATTGAAGCGCTTTCGCAGAAAATCGTCGCAGGCGTCGCCAAAGCCACAGGCGGTGTGCTACGAGGATAATCAGAGCTTGAGAAAGGGCTGAGATGGTTACCCATCACGTCGTTACAAAAATCGGCCTAAGGAAAAAACTCTACAGCCAATTAGAGCCGGATGCGCGTGACAAATCCGGTCTCTCACCCCTGAACAGTTTGATCATCACTCTGGTGTTGATCAGCTTTCTCGCCTTGGCGTTGGAAACCGAACAAACCATCGGCCCGGTTTGGCGCGCCTGGATCGATCATATCAACCATGTCATCGTGGTGGTGTTTGCGATCGAGTATGTGTTCCGGCTTTGGGTGGCGGGCGAAGATCCGCGCTATCGAGGGGTCACAGGCCGCCTGAAATATATGGTCTCGCCCTATGCGATTACCGACCTGATCGCGTTTTTGCCGGAGTTGCTTTGGATCCTCCTCACGCCCGCCGGGGTCGGCGATGATGTGCTGATCGTATTGCGAGTTTTACGCTTGGCGCGGTTGGTCAAGTTGGCGCGCTTTGTGCCGGCTTTTGACGTCTTGGGCGCGACTGTGGCGCGCGCTGGAACACAGCTTCTGACGACGCTGGCAATGGCTCTGGCGCTGGTCTATGTCTCGGCCGTGGCGCTATATTTCATCGAAGGGGTTGGCGGGCAGCAACAAGAGGGCTTTGCGTCTATTCCGCGGGCGCTTTGGTGGGCCATCGTGACGCTGACCACAGTCGGCTATGGCGATGTCTATCCGGTGACCGCGCTCGGGCGGCTGTTTGCGGCGGTGATTTCATTGGCCGGGATCGGGGTCGTCGCCCTGCCCGCCGGTGTTTTTGCGAGTGCTTTTTCGGATGAACTGCGCGAGCGCGAGATCAATAAATTGAAAGAACGGGTGGAAGAAGTCGCCTCAGAGGTTGAAGAATTAGAGGCCGAAAATGACGAGCTTGAAGCGGAAAACGAGGAGCTTGAGGCCGAGAATGATGAGCTCGAAACCAAGCTGCAAGACCCGCCAAAAGACCCGTTCGCATAGACCGTAAATGACGGCGCTTATGAGACCAGTTTAAGCGGCCGCGGTCCGTCTTGAACCAGACGCGGTTTGCCGAGCCAATAGCCTTGGATCGTATCGGCCCCCAGCACAGCGATGCGGCGAGCCGCCTCTTCGGTTTCGATCCCTTCGACGCAGGATTCCAAACCAAGCTGTCGGGCCAAGCGGATGGCGACCAGCAAAATGCTCTTGCTTTGCGTGCTCTTATCAGATTTGCGGACGAAGCTCTGATCGATCTTCAATTTGTCCAATGGCAATGTGTCGAGCATGGCCAGGGATGAATAGCCGGTGCCGAAATCATCGAGCGCGATCTCGAACCCGAGCTCGCGGGCTTGTTTTAAGATCGCGACGTTTCGGTCGACATTTCTGAACGCGACTTCTTCGGTGATCTCAATCGTGATCGAATGCGGGCGCACATCATGGCGCTCTAAAATCCGCACCAGTGAGTCGATGAAGTCCGAGGCGACCAATTGGGCCGGAGACGCATTGATGGCGAGCTTGCAGTGGCTGAGATCCAAATGCGACAATGCCTCGTCCAAGGTCACCCAAAGGATCTCGTTTAACAGGCCCAACTTCTCGGCAATCGGGATAAAGTCCGCAGGGCTGGGGTCGCGCTCAAAGCCGCTATTGGTCCAGCGCGTCAGCAGCTCATAAGCGACAATGTCGAGTGATTTCGCATCTGCAATCGGCTGCACGGCGGCGCGAATTTGGCCGCTGCCAATCGCTGATTTCAGCTCCAATTCCAAAGTTGAGCTGGCAATGGCCGCATTGTCGATAAGCGGACTGAACTTGGCCCATGCGAGCCCGCTCCCTTTGGCGCGGCGCATCGCTGTATCAGCGGCGCGAAGCAAGCCTGACAGTGACTGTCTCTGCGTGCGCCCGTCCGCATAGCCAATCGATGCGCCGATCATGATCAGGCCAGACTCCCAGCGAATGTCTTGGGTGATGCGGGCGTGCAGCGCTTCAATCTGTTCTTGGACCGCGGCTTCGCAGCTCGCTTCATCGAACAGGACCGCAAACTCATCGCCGCCCAAGCGGGCACACGAGACAACATGCGGAGACTGGCGTATACGCACCGCGATCTTGGTCAGGACTTGGTCGCCAACAGCATGACCATATTGATCGTTCAAAGGTTTGAAATGATCGAGATCGACAAAAGCGATGCCAATTTTTGAGCGCTTCGACCAAAGAGCGCGCAGTTGATCCATAAAGGCGCGGCGGTTCATTAGGCCGGTGAGGTCATCGGTGTCAGCCAATTGTTCCTTTTCGAGGATGACTTCATAGAGCTTTTGGTCGGCCTGATCGCGCGCATAAGCGATCACACCGAGCAGCGCAAAAGAACACCCAGAGAAAATCGCCAGCAGCAGGCTGAACATAAAGCCATTTGACTCGGCCCAAGATCCGCCGAGATCGACCATCGTAAAATTGAAGACGTAAATGAAGACGCAAATGGCTTGCACAGGGGCCAAGGCAAAGAGCAGCCGATGCTCCAGGATGAGGACCACAAATAAAGGGATGAATAGGACCAAAGGCATGTCGATCACTTTGGCCAGGCCGGTCAGGCCTTCGGCAAAATTGCTGATCCAAAAGACCGCGAATATGGCCAGCAAACAGCCGAACAAGACGCGTTTGACATGAGCGTTGCGTAGGGCGCTCAGCGTAATCGTACCCAGCAGCGCGCCATAGACGATCACTTCAGAGATCATGGCCAAGTTGCCCTGGCCGGTGACCATGTAAACGACGCCTACAAAGACATTGATGGAAAGGCCCAGCGTACCGATCCAAAATGCGATGCGGCGTAGCCTTTCCGATAGCCCCCGTGCGGTTTCACCGTGATAGTTGGTGCCCTCAAACATGCTTCATCTGTAGCAGTTTGATCTAAATATCTATTTCTATTAGAATTTTTGAATTATCTAACATAAGTAGTATTTTGTTAGGGATATCTGCCCGTGGAACCGACCCGTTTGTCCGCCTTCTGGCGCTAGCCCTTTGTCGGCGCGGTATCGATTTGAAGCCAGTCTTTTTCGGGTAATCCGTAAATCATGTCCATGACTTCAAACTGGACCCCGACCGGCTTGCGCGCGTTTGAGTTCCACAAAGCGACAACGCCCGATTTACGCGCTGGATCGAACAGAATCAAAGACCGATAGCCTTCTACGGCGCCGCGATGACCGACCACGCGGTGACCCGCCTGGCCATATTTGTAAACGCGCCAGCCCAGCGCATAGCGAGCATCGCGCAAATGCCCACCATAGCGGCGGCTCATGCTGGACTGTTCACGGCTGGTATAGATGCGCGGGGTGTGCAGCTCGGTGAGTGTGTCGCTGGATAAGACCTCCGGCGCGAGGCCCATTTGCGCGCGGGCAAACTGCGCCAGGTCTAGGATTGAGCCGTTCACGCCGCCCGCCGCGGGGACGCGGTAATAGGAGCGTTTCACAGTGCGCCGAACGGGCTTGGGATTGGCGCGAAGCTTGCGATGCGGTTCGGCCCAAGACAATGACGCTTTCAAGGCGTCCAATCCAAAACTCGCATTGGCCATGCCGAGCGGTTGAAACAGGTCCAGCCGAACCACTTCTTCAAAATCAAGGCCGCGCACAGAGGACACGACTTCAGCGATCGCATCGAACGCGACGTTCTGATAGGTGTGGCAATCGCCAACCGGACAGGTTCGCTTCAGCTTGCCGAGACTGCGGCGGATATCCGCCGGATCTCGGCCATCTTCGAGCTTTGTATCATAAGCGTTGGGGACAATGCCGATTTGATGCGACAGCAAATCATCCAGCGTGCCGACTTTTTCGCCGCCGAGCGGCAGGCGCAAAGACGTGCTGAATTTTGAGATCGTATCGGAGAGCGCCAATTGACCCTCTGCCGCCATCTTGCCAACGGCAGTCGAGGCCACGCCCTTTGACAAAGAGGCCCAGCGGAAAACCGTGTCTTCGCTCACAGCGTCGCCGCCAAACCGCGTGACACCATAGCCGCGCGCAAACGTGACCTCACCGTCTTCGATCACGGCGACGGCCAATCCGACCATAGCCTGATCTTGCATCAGCCGGGTCAGGCGCTCGTCCAGGCGGTCCTGGTCAAGCGGCGCGGCAATCGCCGTTCCTGAACACCAAAAAGATAAAAATACGAGGCCGATAAGGCGGAACACAGACATAGGAAAAACTCTTAGTCCGACTTAGACCCCTCGTCACCTTCGGCAATGACCGTGCTGGCGCCAAAAATCTTTCCGTTCAGCACAGGCATCGCTGCGCCATCTGGATCCACAGGGGGCTGAACATCGCTAAACGTAATGCGGGTGCGCAAACCCGGGGCGACATCGCTTGGCTCAAAGCTCTTATACGCCGCTTCAATTAAATCTGTGACATGTTGATCGCGCGAGCGCGCGGTTGAGCCGCCAAACATGATCGCAACAACCCGGCGCCCCCGGCGCTTGGCACTCGCCATAAGATTAAAGCCTGAGGCACGGGTATAACCGGTCTTGATGCCGTCGACACCGACAACTTTGCCGATCAGCTTATTGTGATTTTTATAAGTGGCGCGCCCCCAGCTGAACTTGGTATTGGCGAAATAACCATAATAATCAGCATGATCGTCCAATAGGCGGACAGCGAGGACGGACATATCACGCGCCGTCGAAAGCTGCTGTGAATTGGGCAAGCCTGAGGCGTTTTTGAAGACCGTATTCTCCATCCCCATGGCTTTGGCTTTGGCCGTCATCAGAGTCGCAAAGCGATCTTCTGTGCCGCCGAGACGTTCGGCCACAACCACAGCGACATCATTCGCCGACTTAGTGATCAGCGCATTAATGGCGTCCTTGGTTGTGATCGTATTGCCAGCGCGCAGGCGCAATGAGGATGGCGGCTGTTTGGCGGCGGCGCGCGAAACCGGCAAGCGCTCATACAATTTGACCTCGCCGCTCTTCATTGCGTCGAACAACATATACAGCGTCATCGCTTTGGTCAGCGAGGCCGGGTAACGCACTGAATCCGCATGACGGGCGTGCAAAACTTCTTCTGTTTCAAGGTCTACGACAATCGAGGCATATTTCTCAGCCATTGCAGATGGCATCGTCCCAAACGCCATGATAATGCCCGCCGCGAGAGCGGATTTGATCATATTGAGGGTCGATCGTGGTGCCATGCTGAGCGTCTCCGATTAGAGTGTGCCCCGGGCTCCCAGGGAAACAATAGAATCTGTCCATAAGGTTAGCTAGTGGTAAATGCACATGGCATTTTTGTTAGGAATCTTCCGACATTGATTTGTTTGATCTTAAATTTGTGCAGTGCACAATAAATATTGCAATTGCGAAAAAAAGCGGTATATTCCGTTACGTAATTTATCGGGATAGGATTCATGACAGCTACCACTTCGACACCGTTCAAATTTCCATTTTCCAGCTTTAACGCTGATGCGTTTTCAAGCTTCCTTCCAGACACAGACGCGGTTGGTTCGCTGGCTCGCGGCGCTATGGAAGCGTCGACGGCAAGCACCCGCGCTTCTGTCAAAGGTCTGCAAGATGTGAGCCAGACATTGATGGCGCAAATGAAGGGGCACATGAACCTCTCGGTCGAGACCGGAAAAAAACTCGCTGAAGCGGAGTCGATTGAAGACGCGCTGAAGATCCAGACCGGCTATGTAAAGTCCGCCTTTGAAAACAATCTTAAAGGGTTCAATGAGCTTGCTGAGCTTTACACTGAAACCCTGCAAGAGGCCTTTGCGCCGCTCGCGAAGCAAGCCAAGAAAGCCGCCAAGAGTGCAAAGCCAGCATAAACAGCGGCAATAATCTCAGCGCTCGACTAGAATTAAATTGACAAAGCCAGGCCCGCTCGGTCTGGCTTTTGTTTTGGCTGGGCTGACAAACTCAGCCCGCTGCGACACGTTAGAGCGATCATGACCGAGTTTATCAATTTCAAATCCGTCAAGCGTCCGCCCAAGCCAAATACATGTCTTGTGGCGCCCGAAAATTACACTTTGGCGGCGGAGCCAGACTTTGCGCCGCCATCGCTCGACATGGAGGCCGACGCGTTGTTCGCCAAATTGCTCGAAATTGTCTCAAGCGAGCGCCGCTGGAGCAAACTGGAAAGCGATGAAATGTCCAAGAAAATCAAGTTCGTCGCGACGACGGGCCTGATGCGGTTTAAAGATGATGTCGATATCGAGATCATTCCCATCTCAGAAACCAAAGCGACCTTAGCGATCTATTCGCGCTCGCGGGTCGGCTATTCCGACTTAGGCGCCAATCGAAAACGCGTGGATGATTTAATTCGCCGTGTGACCACAAATTGATCACTTTCCGGCTTGATCCGACGGCAACTCAGCGCCAGTCTACACTTTCAGAAAGGAACGCTTATCTTCTAGCCTATGTCTATCAGAATTGACCGCATAACGCTCTCAGATCCAGAAGGACCGCAGGGCCCCTTTAGCCCGGATGGCGGCGATGATGGGGGGCTTGGTATCGCGACCAAGACCCGTGTTCGCACCACAAAGCCGAGCATGTATCGCGTTCTCATTCTGAATGATGATTATACGCCCATGGAGTTTGTCGTTCTCATCTTAGAGCGCTTTTTTAACAAGAGCCGCGAACAGGCGACAAGAATCATGTTGCATGTTCATCAAAAGGGAGTCGGCGTGTGCGGCGTCTACACCTATGAAGTGGCAGAGACGAAAGTTGCTCAAGTCATGGACATGGCGCGCCGAAACGAACACCCGCTACAATGCACAATGGAAAAAGAGGACTAGGAGACACCAAAAAAATGCCAAGCTTAACCCCTAGCCTAGAATCTGCCCTTGAACGCGCGCTGACCGCGGCTGGCGAGCGCAGCCACGAATATGCAACGCTTGAACACTTGCTGCTGGCGCTGACTGAGGATGACGACGCGATCGAAGTGATGACCGCGTGCAAAGTCGACATATCAGACCTCAAACAGGCGCTTGAACAATATATCGATGAAGACCTCTCGAGTCTGATCACCGAAACGCCATCAGGCCGGGTGCAGCCCACCGCCGCGTTCCAGCGGGTGGTTCAGCGCGCCGTCTTGCACGTCGAGAGCTCCGGCCGCGATGAAGTGTCTGGCGCGAACATTTTGATTTCGATCTTTTCAGAGCGCGAAAGCCACGCGACTTACTTCCTGCAAGAGCAGGACATGACCCGCTATGATGCCGTCAACTATGTCAGCCATGGGGTTTCAAAAGTGCCGGGCCAGAACCGCCCGACCACACCGCGCGGCGCTGAGGCTGAAGAAACGCCGCCCAATGCGCCACAGAGCGAAGCGCTTGATGCCTATTGCGTCAATCTCAATGACAAAGCCAAGCAGGGCAAGATCGATCCGCTGATCGGACGCCAGCTTGAAATCGAACGCTGTATTGAAGTTCTGTGCCGACGGTCGAAAAACAATCCAATCTTGGTCGGCGATCCGGGCGTTGGTAAAACCGCCATCGCCGAAGGCCTGGCCCGGATGATCGTCAATGGCGAAGTGCCGGAGATCTTATCGGACGCCACGATCTGGGCGCTCGATATGGGCGCGCTTCTGGCCGGCACACGGTATAGAGGCGATTTTGAAGAGCGCTTAAAAGCGGTCATGAAAGAGATTGGCGAACAAGAAAAAGGCATTCTCTTCATCGATGAAATCCATACCATTATCGGCGCTGGGGCAACCTCTGGCGGCGCTATGGATGCCTCAAATCTGCTCAAGCCCGCCTTGCAAAATGGCGAAGTGCGCTGCATGGGCTCGACCACGTTTAAAGAGTATAAGCAGCATTTCGAAAAAGATCGCGCGCTGTCGCGTCGCTTCCGGAAAATTGATGTTGTTGAGCCGAATGTCGAAGATGCGGTGAAAATCCTCACCGGTTTGAAATCGGTCTTCGAGGACTTTCACGGCCTGCGCTATACCAATGACGCGATCCGCGCAGCGGTAGAGCTGTCTGCCCGATACATGACGGACCGCAAATTGCCGGACAAAGCGATCGATGTGATTGACGAAGCCGGGGCAACCCAATGGTTGGTGCCGGAAAGCAAGCGTCGTAAAACGATTGGCGTCAAAGAGATTGAGGGCATTGTCGCAAAGATTGCCCGCATCCCCCCCAAACAGGTCTCGAAAGACGATGCCCAGGCGATCAAGTCGCTGGAAAGCGATCTCAAGCGCGTGGTCTATGGCCAAGACGATGCGATCGATGCCCTTTCAAGCGCGATCAAACTGTCGCGCGCGGGCCTGCGCGAACCGAACAAACCGATTGGCTCTTACCTGTTCACCGGCCCAACCGGCGTCGGCAAAACCGAAGTGACCCGTCAACTCGCCTCCATTCTTGGCGTTGAGCTGCATCGCTTTGACATGTCCGAATATATGGAGCGCCATTCCATCTCACGCATGATCGGCGCGCCTCCGGGCTATGTCGGCTATGATGAAGGCGGACTGCTCACCGATGCGGTCATGCAGCATCCGCACTCTGTGGTTTTGCTCGATGAGATTGAAAAAGCGCATCCGGACCTGTTCAATGTCCTGTTGCAAGTCATGGATAATGGCACGCTGACCGATGCGAATGGCCGCAAAGTCGATTTCCGCAATGTCATTCTGGTTATGACCACAAATGCCGGGGCATCAGATGCTGCGAAAAACTCCATTGGGTTTGGCCGCGGGCGCAAAGATGATGAGCAAGAAGAAGCGCTCAAGCGCCTGTTCACACCGGAATTCCGCAACCGTCTGGACGCGGTCATCACATTCGGTGGCTTGACCCCGGAAATCATCGAACGCGTGGTCGAGAAATTCGTCCTGCAACTCGAGGTTCAGCTCGCCGACCGCAATGTCACCATTGAGTTAGCAGCGGGCGCCCGCGATTGGCTCGCCAAACGCGGCTTTGATGCCGAATTTGGCGCGCGTCCATTGGCTCGGATCATCTCGGAACATGTGAAGAAGCCAATGGCCGAGGAATTGCTGTTCGGCAAACTCGCCAAAGGCGGCACAGTTAAAATTGGCCACGATAAGAAGGCAGACGAACTGACCTTCAAATATGTCGAGGACAAACCAGCGAAGCGCAAACCAAAGACAACGGGCAAAGGAAAGCCTGAAAAGGTTTAATCCTTTGCGCGCCAGGCTTTCAGTCCCGCGCTCCTGACAAAAGTCAGGAGCTTTGGCGGCTGGGCTAGAACTTATTCAGCCCGCCGCCAGGGTTGCCAACTTGCCTTGGCACAGCGGTGACAAGAGACGGGACCAAGCCGACTTAACCGCTAAACCATTAAAGCCGATTCCGGCGCGACGATGAGATGCGGCACGCCATCACTGGTTTTGCTCCACGACACCCCTTCCGGGGACACAAGCGCTTTCACACGTTGACGCATGGCAGAGAAACTCTCCCAATCCACAACGTCCACAGGCGCGTCGAACTGCAAGACCAGTTCATAGCCAGCGCCAGCATGCAGCTCGCGCACGGCATGAATACGCCCGGTGAAGGCGCGTTTCAAATAGGTGCCACTGACCCGTTCGCCGACTTGCCAGTGGGTTTGCCGTTCATTGGTGAGGCGCGCAGACGCGGTGTTCCAATCGCGAAACCCCATTTCCTGGGCAACCTGTTCTAGCGCCGCCGCAAGGGAGATCGACGTCGGGCTCTCGGCTTTGATTTGGCGCGCCCGCGCTTTGGCTTGCACGCGTGTATAGATATGCGAGGTCATCGCAGTTTCCTTTCACAAGTCCTGTTGGTCTAGCAAAGGGCGGGGCTCGCATTGCCGCCAGACCGAGTGTGAAATGGTCTGCGAAAAAACCGGCTTGAAGGCCGGGAGGGCTTCACCAAGGACAAATCGTCCAGCGAGCGGCAGGCGCCTCAACCGAGCCGCGCCAATGCCGCAAACCTCGGCACGCGTCAATGAAAAATTGGTTCACGCTTTTTCTGGGGTCTCGTCCATGATTTCCATCATGCGATCATGCAGATCACTTTCCCAAGACTCAGCGCGCTCGCGGACCTTGGCCACATAGGCGTCATTCTCATGGCCCGGAATATTGATGTCGAACACATCCGCGACTTCGATCATGGAGTTTTGATCCATCTCATCAAACGCCTTTTTCATCTCCTCAGCCGTCTCGCGCGACGTCCCTAAAGCTTCGAAGGCGGAGCGGCCAATACGCAGCGAGCTATCATAGGTCTCGCGAATAATGTCGCGGCACCCATGCGCCCAAAGCTCATAAGTGTGATGACGATCGACGGAGCGCGCGATGACATGCAAGTCTGGAAAGTTTCGGATCGCATAGGAAACCAGCTCAGTAATTTGATGCTTATCATCGATCGTCACGATTAAGAGTTTCGCTTTATCGATGCCGGCGGAATGTAACGGATCCGGACGGGTCGCGTCGCCAAAATAGGCGTGGCTAATCCCATATTTGCGCAAAATATCGAGTTGTTTGGAACTATAATCGATCACCGTGCTGGGATAGCCGGCGGTGCGCAACATGCGGTCGACAATGCCGCCAATCCGGCCGCGGCCGGCAATGATGATCTTATTCTCTTCGTCAATCTCGTCCGCATCTTGCTCTTGGCCTTTGGCATAGTGCCGCGCCACGATCTGATCATAGAGAATGAACAGGAGCGGCGTGATCAACATAGACAAGGCGACGACCAGCAAAAGCAAATCGGCAATGTCTTGCGGCAGAGCGCCATTTGTCGTGGTGAAGGCGAGCAGCACAAATCCAAACTCGCCCGCTTGCGCAAGCGCGAGCGTGAACAGCCATCGCTGCGCGCCGCGGATCTTAAACGCCGTGCCGAGCAAGAACAGCATCAGCGCTTTGAGCACGATCAGCCCAATGGTCATGCTGATCACCAGACTGAAATTCTCCGACAGCAGATTGAAATCAATCCCGGCGCC
>JBCBYJ010000360.1:0-520 GCA_039815905.1 Pseudomonadota bacterium
GATCAATTTCATCGAAGCGCAGAAAATGTTCTTCGTAGCAACGGCACCGCTCGACGCTGAAGGCCATGTGAATCTGTCGCCGAAGGGCTATGACGCGTTCAAAGTGATCGATGAGATGACGGTCGCCTATCTGGACTTAGGTGGATCTGGAATTGAGACTCAGGCTCATATCCAAGAGAATGGCCGGATGACAATAATGTTTTGTGCGTTTGAAGGCGCGCCCAACATTTTACGCCTCTATGGCGAAGGAGAGGCAATACAGTTCGATGATCCGCGCTTCGCAAACCTGATCAAACTGTTCCCCAACTTCGAGAAGGCGCGGGCCATCATTACGCTGAAAATCTCGCGTATTGCTGATAGCTGCGGTTGGGGCGTCCCGTTTTACGAGTTCAAAGGCGAGCGCGATCAGCTCAAACGCACATGGGATCATGCCTATGAACAACATGGCGATGCGGTGGGCGAACATTTCTATGAAAGCAACGCAAAGAGCATTGATGGCCTGCAAGGCATGAAGGAGCCC
>JBCBYJ010000361.1:0-515 GCA_039815905.1 Pseudomonadota bacterium
GATCGACTTGGATCAAGAGCGGGTTGAGATCCAGATCGTCTAAGTGCGCCGAACCCCGAGAAACTTGAGCGAGTAGGTCAGTCCGGCCAATCGCTTCGTCAAGAGAGTTCAGCCCCAACTCGGCGAGAATGCGGCGTACATCTTCGGCCAGGAAACTCATTAGATTGACGACCTTGTCCGCATTGCCGGTAAACCGTTTTCGGAGATCCTCATCCTGGGTACACACACCAACCGGGCACGTATTCGAGTGACATTGGCGCACCATGATACAGCCCATCGCGACCAAAGACGCAGTGCCAACACCGTATTCCTCGGCGCCGAGCATGGCAGCCATAACCATATCCCGCCCGGTGCGAAGCCCGCCATCTGTTCTGAGAGTGACCTTGTCGCGCAAATTGTTGAGGCTTAGCACTTGGTGTGCTTCGGCCAGGCCAAGTTCCCAGGGTAAGCCGGCGTACTTAATGCTGGTCTGCGGACTTGCGCCTGTGCCACCAACGCCTCCCGCAATCAGGATC
>JBCBYJ010000362.1:0-513 GCA_039815905.1 Pseudomonadota bacterium
TGTCTTCTTCGGCCCGGAGCGGTCTAGGACCTAGATCCTAGGAGCTAAAACCAGATAAGAATATGCCGCCGCGGGCGCGCTTGACGAGAAGCGCTAACAGCCTCGCCGAAAGGCAGGCATTACCTTCGCGCTTTCTCAAGAGCGCGCCCAGCCCTGCACCTGCGTGCAGGGGAACTTGTTGAACCGGAGGCGGAAACGCTGGCCGGGGTTTTGTGTTGGCCTTTTTTCCGCCGATCCCAGGCTTGACCTGGGATCCATCTCTGGACCGCTCGGGGGGCCAGACAGGTGGCGAAACGCTCTGTTCTTGCCTCACGCTCCGTCCAGAGCTGGACCCCAGCCTGCGCTGGGGTCGTCGGACATAGAAATACGAGATGATGTCGATTGCACTCTCACACATCACGCGACACGCTCGCCCGCATGAGCCGCTTGTTCTGGGTTTACATCATGACGAACCGAAAGAACGGGACCCTCTATTGTGGCCACACAGATGATCTGGTCCGGCGCGCATTCCAG
>JBCBYJ010000363.1:0-509 GCA_039815905.1 Pseudomonadota bacterium
GGCTCACCCTCGAAGCCCCGATCCTACAAGTTCGAGAGGTCGAGATCGGTGAAACCGTCGGGTACAATGCGACCTGGCGCGCGGAGCGACCGACCGTGGTGGCGACGTTGGCGATTGGCTATGGCGATGGTGTTCCGCGCTCAGCCTCAAACAAAGGGTTTGTCAGTCTCGGCCGCAAAAGATGCCCAATCATCGGCCGGGTTTCGATGGATTTGATTACAATTGATGTCACAAACGCCGCTGACCTTGCCAGACCCGGTGTTTATGGCCAGTTGATCGGACCGGACGCACCGTTAGAAGAACAAGCCGCCCTTGCGGGCACAATTGGATACGAACTCACCACAGGACTGACGCCTCGTGTCAAACGCATCTACGAAAGCTAAGCGGGGATTCCCAAATCCTCTCCAGTGGCTCGGCTCTGCCACGCTCGGCATGCTTGCCGAAATTGGCCGCCTATCAATTTTCACCGGCAAGACGATCGGGGCGAGCTTTAGCCCGCGCTGGTATCC
>JBCBYJ010000364.1:0-504 GCA_039815905.1 Pseudomonadota bacterium
CCTGCGCGCCCTCTCGCGCTATGTTGATGACGGGGCGTTATCCAACCCGTACCGGCTTTGAATTCACTCCAATTCCTGAAGGAATGGGGCGCGTGGTCTCTACAATCTCGAACGCGATGCCGAATACGCAAGAACTGCCGACCGGGACGTTTAATCGCGAAGCCGACAAGAACCGGGTGCCGTATCAAGATCAAGGACTGCCCGGCGAAGAGATCACAATCGCTGAGCTCCTCAAACAGATCGACTATCACACCGTCCATATCGGCAAATGGCATTTGGGGCGAAACAGCGAGATGAGCCCGAATGCGCAGGGCTTCGATGAAAGCCTGTTGATGCATTCCGGTTTGTTCTTGGAAGAAGACGATCCAAACGTGGTCAATGCGAAACTCGAATTCGATCCGATCGATCGGTTCTTATGGGCGGCCATGCAATATGCTGCCTCATTCAATATGGGCGAGCCTTACAAGCCTGGCGGTTATCTGACCGATTGGTGGACGGATGAGA
>JBCBYJ010000365.1:0-501 GCA_039815905.1 Pseudomonadota bacterium
TGCCGGAGAAGTTCAAAGCAGGTTTGCCATTGGCCGTGACCACGCCGCGGACAAATTTCAGCGACCGTCCGCCGCCCATCAGTTCACCCCGAGCTTCGACATAGTCACCCACTTTCGGGCCTGAAATAAACTCAGCGGTGAAGGCCACGGTGACGCCATAGCCATCTGACGTATCATTATTATCGTGCGCCAGTGCGAACAGGGCGAAGTCCGCAAAAGTCATTAGACAACCGCCATGCACGACGCCGCCAGCATTCATGTGCTTGCGCTCCACGCGGAACGCCGCAACCGGGCCTTGCTCGTCGACCGTGAAATAGAATGGGCCAGCGGTCTCATATTCGAATGGCTCTTCGGCCCATGTTGACCAACCTTTGAACTCGCCTTCTTCAATGATGATATGCGCCATGCTTCCACTCCTGATTTGCCGCGTACATAACAGCGCTGCGCGAAATCGCTAGCGTGCCGGCGCGTCACAGTAGGCGGGGGGCGTCTTCTCGGTTA
>JBCBYJ010000036.1:0-11809 GCA_039815905.1 Pseudomonadota bacterium
AGCGCAATTTGGGCTGCCAAAACGGGACATGTATCAGCGCGCACTCGCTTTGAAGGATGGCTAATCGCGCCCGCCAAAGGGCCGAGCGGCGCGGTCGCTGGGCAGAGCTCTATGCCGCCGCTTGGCTGCAAGCCAAAGGCTATGCGGTTCTCGCCCGCCGGGTCAAACAGCCGCTGGGCGAAATTGATCTCATCGCTCGGCGCAGCGGCGTCCTCGCCTTCATCGAAGTCAAACAAAGGCCAACCCTTGATCTGGCGCAGGACGCGGTGCCGACCGAGAGCTGGCTCAGAATTTCGCGCGTCGCCGCGAACTGGGCCGGGCGACAGCCGCAACTGCAAAATCTTGATTGGCGCTATGACCTTGTGGCGATTACGCCTTGGGCCTTGCCGACCCACTTTCGCGATTATTGGCGCCCTTGATTGATGCCGCAATATCGCCCAATCCCTTGTCTATTGCCGTGCTGTAACCTCGTCTAAGGAAGTCTTTTATGTCCCGCATCTTAGCCAGTTTGAGCCTGATTGTTTTGCTTCCAGCCGTGACCGGATGTGCCACCGCTATTATCGGCGCCGCGGGTGCAGGCGCTGTGACCGCCACGCAAGAGCGCTCTTTTGGCGAAGTGATTGATGACGCCTCAGTCTCAAACGAGATCAAAGCCAAGCTGGTCCGCAATGGCGGGCTCGGGGAAGTGGACGTTGAAGTCGCCGGCGGACTGGTCCTGCTCTCAGGCCGCGTGAAGAATCCTGAACTGCGGTTAAAAGCCGAGAGTCTCGCCTGGTCCGTCAAGCGAGCGGATGATGTCGCCAATGAGATCAAAATCGAATCGCCAGGCGGCTTCTTTGCCAATGCCTCGGACGAGTTGATTTCAACCCGCGTGCGCGCCCGTCTGCTCGGCTCCTCCACGGTCCAAGCCAATAATTTCAATGTCGAGACATATGGCGGCACCGTCTATTTGCTCGGCGTCGCGCGAACCCCCAAAGAGCTTGAAAAAGCCGCGCAAGAAGCCAGCCTGGTCGGCGGGGTAAACCAGGTCGTGTCTTATGTACGCTTGCGCAATTCCCGGGGCGAAGTGGTTCCCTATACGCCGGCCACAGCGGCGGAGTTTGATGCCAACGAGCTGCTGGGCGGTCCTGGCAGCTAAGCCGAACTCTTCTAACGCTTTGCAATCTGCGCGCGCGCCCTCATATAGGCCCCTGCCATTATGAGGAACCGCCATGAGCCTGCGCGTCGCCATTCAGACTGACCCCATGGAACCCGCCAATGTGGAAACCCATACCACGTTCGCCTTGGCCGAAGCCGCGCAAAACATCGGCGCCGAACTGTTTGAGTATCAACCTGAAAACCTGACCTATGGCGAAGGCCGGATCACCGCCTTTGCGCGGCCGATGACGGTGCAACGGGTGCCCGGCGAACCGGCCGTGTTTAAAGACCGGATCACGCTCGACCTCAGAACCGATGTCGACGTCGTCCTGATGCGCCAAGACCCGCCCTTCGATATGAGTTATATTACGGCGTGCCATATCCTCGAGCTGCTGAAGCCAGATACACTCGTTCTAAACGATCCAGAGCACGTCCGCTCGGGGCCGGAAAAACTGTATCCGCTGCTGATCCCTGAATTCATGCCACCGACCCTGATCTCACGCGATCGCGCCGATATCGCAGCGTTCCGGGAGCGTCATAAGGATGTTATCATCAAACCGCTTTATGGGTTTGGCGGCGGCGATGTCTTTCGCGTCAAACCCGAAGACAGCAATTTCAGCCCGCTGGTCGATCTGTTCCTCGGGCGCACGCGGGAACCCTTGATTGTGCAGGCCTTTTTGCCCGCCGTATCCGATGGCGATAAACGAATCATTTTGATCGACGGAGACGTCGTGGGCGGCTTCAACCGGGTGCCGATTAAGGGACATGCGCGCTCAAACCTCGCCGTCGGCGGCACTGCTGAACCCAGCGATCTCAGCGATGCCGACTTAGCGATCTGCGCCGCCATTGGCCCAGATTTAAAGGCCCGCGGGCAAGTTTTGGTCGGTATTGATGTGATTGGCGGTCTGTTAACGGAGGTCAATAATACCTCCCCCACAGGGGTTCAGCAGGTCAGAGACTTTACAGGACGCGATCCAGCAGCGATGTTTTGGGATGTTGTGCAAGACAAGCTTGCCAACGCTTAGCCATGCGGTCAAAAATGGAGCCATGAAAATGAAAGCTCTTTCAATCACTTCGCTCTTCGTCCTCGGAATGGCGGGAACTGCGTGTTCGCAAGCCTCTCAAACCGAAGCCGAGGCACAAGTCCTG
Organism: Pseudomonadota bacterium; assembly: GCA_039815905.1. Classification (GTDB taxonomy): domain Bacteria; phylum Pseudomonadota; class Alphaproteobacteria; order Caulobacterales; family Hyphomonadaceae; genus Henriciella. Next base: position 2,287 of record JBCBYJ010000036.1, read on the forward strand.
GACATTCAAACAGTCGATTCCGGTGAAGATGTCGGCGGCAGCTTCAATCTTGAATTGCCAACCGACCTCTCTGACACCAGTGATGCGGCCAATGACGGGTTCAATCTGGATCTGCCGAACACTGGAGCAGCAAGCACTGACGGGTTTAATCTCGGGACCGACTTGCAAGCCTCCGGGGGTCTCGTCGATCTGCCTGAGATTGATACAAGTATTGCCGAAGACACGCCGAGCGAACCGGTCGATGATGAACCGGTAATACGGATCGAATAAAAGTATAAATTCGTTCTTTATTTGTTCTCGTCTTTCTGTTATGCAAACAGAAGGGGCTGGAGCAGATATGGTTGCACGTGTGACAACTTTCGCCTTTGAAGGCATCGAAGCCAAAGCGGTCGATGTGCAAGTGCATATGGCCGGCGGCAATCAACCGAAATTCATGATTGTCGGACTTCCCGATAAAGCGGTGGCAGAAAGTCGGGAACGGGTGCGCGCCGCCTTTAGCGCCATCGGGCTGGCCTTGCCGCCAAAACGCATCACAGTGAATTTGGCGCCTGCGGATTTACCCAAAGAAGGCAGCCATTATGACTTGGCCATCGCGCTCGGTGTTATGGCGGTGATGGGCCTGGTGCCGCCGGATATGCTGCAAGGCTATGCGGCGATTGGCGAGCTGTCTTTGGATGGACAATTGGGACCGACGCTTGGCGTCTTGCCGGCCGCGGTGAAAGCGCTGGAACTTGAACTGCGCTTAATCTGCCCCGAAATTTGTGGTCCAGAAGCGGCTTGGGCCGGGCCTGGCAATCTTGCCGCGCCCAATCTGATCAGCCTGATCAATCATTTTACCGGGCGCACGCCTTTACGCAGTCCACCGCGCGGGGAGCTTAAACCGACCGCCTCGCCGCTCGATTTAAAGGATGTCAAAGGTCAAGACGGCGCCAAGCGGGTCTTAGAGATTGCCGCCGCTGGCGGGCATAATTTGTTATTTTGCGGGCCGCCAGGGTCTGGCAAGTCAATGCTCGCCAAACGCTTGCCCGGCCTCTTGCCAGACCTCTCAGCTGACGAGATCTTAGACGTGTCGCAAATTCAGTCCGTCGCGGGCCTGTTGGAGCGCGGGCAGTTGTCGCGCACCCGCCCGTTTCGGTCGCCGCACCATTCTGCCTCAATGGCGGCTTTGGTCGGCGGCGGCATTCGCGCCCGGCCCGGCGAAATCTCATTGGCGCATCATGGGGTGCTCTTTCTCGACGAGCTGCCCGAGTTCTCAGCGCAAGTGCTCGACAGTCTGCGACAACCTCTTGAAGACGGCGATGTCACGATTTCCAGGGCCAATCGGCATGTGCGCTACCCGTCGCGGTTTCAATTGATCGCCGCGATGAATCCCTGCCGATGCGGCGGCGGCGCGGGCAATGGTTATTGCCAGAAAGGGCCGCGCTGTGCGGAGCAATATCAGGCGCGCCTCTCCGGCCCCTTCCTGGATCGGATCGACCTGTTCTTTGATACCCCGCCGGTCACTGCAGTGGACCTCACCTTGCCCCCGGCTGCGGAGGGCACGACAGAAATCGCGGCGCGGGTGGCCAGGGCACGGGCGCTGCAAGCGGAGCGCTATGCGACCGACCGGCATCCCTCGGATCGGGCTCTGAATGTCGATGCGAGCGGCGAGGCGCTCGCCCTTCACGCCGAGCCGGATGCGCAAGGACAGGCGCTATTATCGGAGGCCGCCATCAAACTTAGCCTGTCGGCGCGGGCCTATCATCGCGTCCTCAAAGTGGCCCGCACAATTGCCGATTTGGATGGCGCGGTTGGCGTACGCCGGATTCATATTGCCGAAGCCTTGTCGTATCGCCGCCGCGCGCCGAGCGAGGCGCAATCATCCGTCACTGGCGCCCTTGCGCATTGAGGCGTCTGCCTTAAGCAATTCCTTAAAGCTGTCTGTCAGGGTGTGGGGATGAGCCAGAAAGACCGAAACAAGAGCCCGGATCAAACATTTCTTGCCACGGCAAGTCATGAAATCCGAACGCCGCTAAACGGCATTCTCGGCACGGTGTCGCTTTTACTGGAATCAGATTTACAGCCGGCGCAGAGAGAATATGCCGAAGCGATCCGCAATTCAGGTGAGCGCCTCTTAGATCTGCTCAATAATGTGCTTGATTTTGCCCGTCTCGATATTGAACGGATTGAGCTTTCAGAAGAGGTCTTTCGCCCCACTGCGCTGGCCCGCGAAGTTGTCGAGTTGTTGTCGCCGCGCGCCCATGCTCGGGGGCTCGATATAGCGCTGCGCTGTCATGCGCCGCGCTGGCTGACATTGAACGGCGATGCCGGAAAGACGCGGCAAATCCTGTTCAACCTGGTTGGCAATGCGCTAAAATTTACCGAAACCGGCTGCGTCTTGGTCGATCTTTCCTTCCAGGATGGCGCGCTGGTCCTCGATATTTACGATACCGGTCCCGGCATTTCAGCCAGAGATCAGCAGACGCTGTTCAAAGCCTTTCAACAGGTCAGCCAAGCCGACGCGCAAAAGGATGGCGGCGTTGGGCTTGGTCTCGCGATCGTGCGCCGTATTTGCGAAGCCATGTCGGGCTCGATCTCTGTCACAAGTGGTATCGGCCTGGGGGCAAGATTCCGTGTCACGCTGCCATTTGAAGAGGTCCCGACTGAGGCCCGTTTAGCCGCCAATGACGCGATTGAAGGCCAAGTTTTACTGATGGGATTGCCGCGCGCGACAACCCTGTCCGCTGCTGCCACCTTGACCCAAGCCGGGGCAAAGGTTGTGAAAGTCGACAGCCTGCAGGACGCGCTCAAACTCGATGCGACACTGATCATCGCGAACGCCAATCTGCCAGAAGATACGCTGCGCGCGCTGTGTAATACCGCGCCCGTTCTGATTATCCTGCGCCCCGAAGATCGCGCCGAGATGCCGCGCTTCCGCACGCTCGGCGCGGCCGGATGGCTGATCCGACCCTTGCGGGCGCAATCGGTCATTGAACGTGCTGGCTTAGCGATTTCCGGCGGTGATGCGCGCGACGCCGAGCCCTTAGAGACCGGGCATGCCCGCGTCCTCATCGCGGATGACAATCCGATCAATGCCCTGATCGCACGACGTGCCTTGGAATCGTCAGGATTCGCCGTCACGGTCGCGACCACTGGACGCGAAGCGCTCGACCTCGCGGCGCAAATCGGTCCAGACGTGATATTGATGGATCTCAGAATGCCGATCATGGACGGATTTGAAGCGACCAAACGCCTGCGCAGCGCTGGATCGCGTGTGCCGGTGATTGCCATTTCTGCCGAGATAGATCCCGAAATAGAGCGCCAAGCCCGGGACGCCGGCGCCGACGCGGTGGCCGCGAAACCCTTAGAAGCCGAAGCCCTCCGCGAGCTCACCCTCAAATGGGCCGGGCTAAACTCACAAGCAGGTGCCGCGTGAACGAGACGGCGGGCGAAGTCTCAGAGTCTTGGCGCGAAACGCTTCAACGGTTTGCAGAACCCAAAATGGCGATGATGCTGGTACTCGGCTTCACCGCCGGGCTGCCATTCCTGCTCTATTTCAGCACGCTCGGTGTTTGGCTCGAACGATCAGAGACGAGCGTAGCGCTGATTGGTTTCTTTTCATGGTTCGGGCTGTCTTACTCGCTAAAAATGTTCTGGGCGCCGATCCTCGATAAAGTCAAACCCGCGGGCTTCACATCAATTTTCGGGCTCCGGCGCGCGTGGATTCTCGTCGCTCAGCTTTGTATCGCCATGGCGCTGATTGGAATCGGGATTTCTGACCCAACTCAAAACCTCGCCGCTACAGCGCTGTTTTCAGGATTGCTCGCCTTTAGTTCTGCGACTCAAGACATCGGGATTGATGCCTGGCGGATTGAAGCGGCGGATGATGATGACCAGCAAGCGCCTTTAGCCGCCGCCTATCAGTATGGGTATCGCGTCGGTATGATCATGTCCGGCGGGGTGGCTCTGTTCATCGCCGGCATCGCCAATTTTAACGCCGCCTATGTCGCCATGGCGCTGATAATGGCAATGGCCGCCTTGGTCTTTTCAGTCTGGGATCGCCGCTTTGGCGTTTCCGCCGCGGCCATGGCCGGCATCGCGCTTTTGGCCGTCGGATTATTTACCGCATTCGATGCGCTACGCGCTCTTGTGGCTCAAGGCAGCGGCGCCGACTATGTCTTACTAAGCATTAAATGGCTGTTCCAAATGGTCAGCGCCCTAAGCGGCGCAGCGTTTCTCTATTTTATTGCGCGCGCTTTGATCGATCGCCCAGAGGGTCAAGAATTCTCTGTCTCTGGGATCATGAAAGGCCTGATCTTTACGGTTTTGGTCTTTGCTGGCCTGATTGCGATCGCCGCGACCATTGGTTTGACCGTTCCCGCCTTATTCAGCGCTTTGGGGATCGAAGTGACGCGGGGCCAGATCGCCTTCTGGGCCGCAGTGATCGCGTTCTCCCCCTTGGTGCTTTGCACGTTCATTATTCCCTGGGTGCGAAAACAGCCTGCGACGAGCCCCATTCTAAAACACCCTGCTTATGGTGCGTTTACCGATTTTTTCTGGCGCCATGGTTGGATCGCATTGCTGATCCTCTGCATGGTTTCGTTTTACCGTTTAAGCGATATCGTCATGGGCGTGATGGCGAAGCCTGCCTATAGCGCCATGGGCTATGCCCCAGAGCAGATTGGCTTGGCCAGCGGCGTGTATGGGATTTGGATTGCGTTTGTCGGCGTCGCGGCCGCTGGATTGTCGGCGTTGCGACTTGGTATGCGAACATCTTTAATTATTGGCGCGATCGTATCCGTGCTCGGCAATTTGAGTTTTGCCTGGCTGGTCAATCAATCCTCTGACTCATTGACGCCCATTCTCTTGGCGATCACAGCCGATAATATTGCTGGTGGATATGCCGGGACGATTTTCATCGCTTACATGTCTACGTTAGTGAACCGGTCTTTTGCGGGCACACAATATGCGATCTTCAGTTCGATTTGGAGCTTGGGCCCAAAACTTATTGCCGGAACGTCAGGCATAATCGTGTCCTATTTTAGCGGACCGCAGGACGCGACGATTGAAGGCTATTCGAAATTCTTCATTGTCGCCGCCGCGCTCGGGGTTCCGGCCATCGTTCTTTCAATATTTGCCAATCAGATGCGCCCCGACCGCGATCCGCCCGCCGATTAAGAGCCGACGCGATCAATATCAAAGGCTGCCAGCGTGGCCAGATTGACGAGATCATTCACCGTCGCGCCAAGCGAGGCAATCTGGACCGATTTCGACAAACCCAAAAGGACCGGACCAATCACCGTGGCGCGCGACATGCCCTCCAATAGCTTGGTCGAAATCGAGGCTGAATGAATGGCTGGCATGACCAATAGATTGGCTTCGCCCGAAAGGCGCGAGAATGGGTACAGCACTTTGTGCATGGGATTGAGCGCAATATCGGCGGCAATGTCGCCTTCATACTCAAAATCGCAGTCCTCGCAGTCATCGAGGATCGCCACCGCTTCACGGACTTTTTCAGCCCGTTCGCCCATCGGATTGCCAAAGGTTGAGTAAGACAAGAGCGCGACGCGAGGGACAAAGCCGAGCCGCCGCACCGCCATCGCCGCCTCTTTGGTGATCGTGGCCAATTGCTCCCCATCTGGCAGCTCATTGACGCTGGTATCAGCGATGAAAATCGTCTTGCCGCGATTGATCACCATGGACATGCCGATCACGTCGGCGTCTGACAAAGGATCGAGCGACAGCAAGACATCGGTCAAACAAACATCATAATTCCGCGTCACCCCAGTGACCATGCCATCGGCATCGCCATGCGCCAGCATGCAGCAGCCAAACACGTTGCGATCTTGGTTCACCAGACGCTGGGCATCGCGCTTCAAGTAGCCGCGTCTTTGCAGCCGGTCATAAAGATAATCGGTATAATCCGCATTGCGGTCTGACAGACGGGCATTGACGATTTGCAAGGCGCCTTCCGGCACACCCATCTGGCTCATTGAGCGCTCTACTTGCGCCTCGCGACCGATCAGGATTGGCTCTCCAAGGCCTTGCTGTTTGAACGTCCACGCGGCCCGAACGACTTGCGGTTCTTCGCCCTCGGCGAAGACGATGCGCTTTTGCTCGCGGCGCACCGTAGATTGTACGCCTTGCAAGAAGGAGGCGGTTGGGTCGAGCCGTCGCGCCAGTGAGTCGCGATACTCTTCCATATCTTCAATGGGTTTGCGGGCGACGCCTGTATCCATCGCCGCTTTTGCCACAAAAGGCGGAATGAAGCTGATCAGACGCGGGTCAAACGGCGTCGGGATGATATAGTCTTTGCCAAATTGCGGACGCGCGCCGTGATAGGCGGCGGCAACTTCGTCGGGCACATCTTCGCGCGCCAGTTCCGCTAATGCGCGGGCGGCGGCGACTTTCATCTCTTCATTGATCGAACGGGCGCGAACATCCAATGCGCCGCGGAAAATGTACGGAAAGCCGAGCACATTATTGACTTGGTTTGGATAGTCAGACCGGCCCGTCGCGATGATCGCATCGCCGCGCACGGCCTGGATCTCTTCTGGCGTGATCTCTGGATCAGGATTGGCCATGGCGAAAATGATCGGATTGGCGGACATGGATTTAACCATGTCCTGCGTGACCGCCCCTTTGACCGACAAGCCAAGGAAACAGTCCGCCCCATTCATCGCTTCGGCCAGCGTGCGCTTGTCGGTTTTGATCGTGAACGCAGATTTGAACTGGTCCATCTTTTCCGTGCGCCCCTCATAGAGAACGCCGCGGCTGTCGCACATCAAGATGTTCTCAGCCTTCACACCCAAGTGCCGGATCAAGCCCGCGACCGAGAGGCCGGCTGCCCCAGCGCCCGAAACGGCGACGGTTAAGTCTTCCAAACGCCGCCCGGTAATGGCGCAGGCATTGATAATGCCCGCCGCCGCGATGATGGCCGTGCCATGCTGATCGTCGTGAAAGACCGGAATATCAAGCTCATCTCGCAAGCGCTGCTCAATGATAAAAGCTTCTGGCGAGGCAATGTCTTCGAGATTTATCCCGCCCCAGGTCGCGCCAATATTGCGCACGACGGTGCAAAACTCGTCGACATCCTTAGTCTCAACCTCGACATCGAAACTATCAATATCGGCAAAACGCTTAAACAGAACCGATTTGCCCTCCATGACGGGCTTTGAGGCCATTGCGCCGAGATCACCAAGCCCCAAAATCGCCGTCCCGTTAGAGATCACTGCAACTGTGTTGCCTTTGGCGGTATAATCATAAGCCAAATCCGGATCTCGGCCGATCGCTTCGACCGGAACCGCAACGCCGGGACTGTAGGCCAATGACAAATCCCGCTGCGTCTGCATGGGTTTGGTCGGCAGCATCGAAATCTTGCCGGGCAATGGGTGAGCGTGGAAATCGAGCGCTTCTTGATCAGTGAAGCTGGGACGCTTGGAAGTCATGATGAGCGCGCCTTTCGAGGCTGTCGGAAAATCAGTGCTGGGTCTTAAGCCTGTCCGCAAGGGGGGACAACCCGGTTAGATTGGATTATTCGAGTCTTGTGATGAGGGAGTCGCTACCACGTGCCTGACACTGCCGCCTCTGTGAAGAAACCAAAAGCGCCAACGCCATTTATTTCGCAATATTTGGCAATTAAGGCGCAGCATGAGCACGCGCTCTTATTTTTCCGCATGGGCGACTTCTATGAGCTGTTCTTTGAGGATGCGGTTCGGGCGGCTGAAATCCTCGACATTACGCTGACAGCACGCGGCGAATATGAGGGCGCGCCGATCCCGATGGCGGGCGTGCCGTATCATGCCGCGGAAGGTTATTTGGCGCGCTTGATCAAATCTGGCGAACGCGTCGCCGTCTGTGAACAGACCGAAACGCCAGCAGAAGCCAAGAAACGCGGTTCGAAGGCGATTGTGAACCGCGAAATCGTGCGCGTTGTCACCCCTGGAACAATTACCGAAGACAGCTTATTACCGCCCCGCCAAGGCCAAGCGCTGGTCGCCGTCGCCTTCGCCTCTGGTGGCACAGAGGCGGCGCTGGCCGCCTGTGATGTTTCGACCGGCCAGTTCGAAGTCTGGGACTTTCCGCCCGAATTGATCGCAGACACACTTGGCGCATTGCCGGTCACAGAGCTGCTGCTGACCGAGGGCGACGCCGCAAAACCACTGGTCATGATGGCGCATGAAGCGCTGCGCGTGCCCGTCACCCATCGACCTAATACCGCCGCCAACGCCAAATCTGGTGAACGCTTTTTGATGGCGACGTTCAAAATCAAAGCCTTGGATGCCTTCGGCGCCTTCTCGAAAGCTGAATTGAGCGCCTGCGGCGTCTTGTTGGATTATCTCTCGCTCACGCAAGCCGGCGCAGACATCCGGCTCGATCCGCCGCGACGGGGCGCGCGCCGCTCGGGTCTGTCGATTGACCCAGCGACGCGGGCAAGCCTCGAAATTGATACGGCCCTGGATGGCGGGCGACGCGGAACCTTGCTGGCGACGGTGGATCGCACACTGACCGCGCCTGGGGCGAGGCTGATGGCGAGCCGTATGACGCGCCCGGAAACCGATGCGGCGGCGATCAGCGCCCGCTATGATGGAATCGCGTTTTTCCTCGCCAATGACCATTTGCGCGAGACGCTGCGCACGACTTTGAAAACCGCACCAGATCTAGAGCGCGCCCGGGCGCGCATTCGGCTCGGGCGCGGCGGGCCGAGAGATTTAGCGGCGATTGGGACAGCCTTACGGGCCGGGGAGCACGCCGTCGCGGAGGTCACCCGCACCGCCAGCGCCCCGCCAAACCTGATCGACCAAGCGCTGCAGGCGCTGACTTTATCCAACGCCCCCGGTCTGGCCAATTTGGTCGACGAGCTTGGCCGCGCCTTGCAAGACGAGCTGCCCGCTTTGGCCCGCGATGGCGGTTTCATTGCACCGGGCTGGGACGCCGCCTTGGACGAAGCGGTCTCGCTCAAGTCAGACAGCCGCCGCATCATTGCTGAGCTACAGACCAAATATGCGGATCAAACCGCGATCTCGGCGCTGAAGATTAAGTTCAATAACGTGCTCGGCTATTTTATTGATGTCCCGGCCCGTCATGCCGACCCGATGATGCAAGCGCCGCTGGCTGAGACCTTTATCCATCGCCAGACTTTGGCCTCTAATGTTCGGTTCTCAACCGCGGAACTGTCGGAACTCGCGGGGAAAATCTCGCGGGCCGACGATATTGCGACGGGGCGAGAGCTGGCGATTTTTGAAACGTTTTGCGCGCGCGTCGAACAGGTCTCTGATCCGCTCTGCGCCGCCGCCGAAGCGCTGGCAATTCTAGATGTCGCCGCCGCGAGCGCCGAGTGGGCGAACGAGACCGGCGCGGTCAGGCCCGTGCTGGCAGATGTGCCCGTGTTTGAAGCAGAGGGCCTGCGCCACCCTGTCGTAGAAGCGGCGCTGCGCCGACAAGGCGATGGCTTCACCGCCAATGATACCAGGCTCGACGCAAGCGGCGAGACGGCGCCGCGCCTGGCTTTGGTCACCGGGCCAAACATGGCGGGTAAGTCGAC
>JBCBYJ010000037.1:0-11803 GCA_039815905.1 Pseudomonadota bacterium
AAGTCATATCCCGCGATTTACCTTCCGGCCTAAATGCGCTTGATAAAGACAAGGATGTTTAGCCACGGCTGATGGAGCCTTCGAAATGACCGAAAACATGACCTACCCTGTCCCCTCAGACTTTGCCGCCTCGGCCAATCTCTCTGCGGACAAATATGCCGACATGTATGCCGCCTCAATCGCCGACCCGGAGGCGTTCTGGGCCGAGCATGGACAAAGGCTCGATTGGTCAAAACCATATAGCAAAGTCAAAGACGTTTCTTGGGATAAGGCCGACCTGCATGTGCGCTGGTATAGCGATGGCGAGCTCAATGTCGCGTATAATTGCATTGATCGACACTTGGCGACGCGCGGCGATAAGGTCGCGCTGATCTGGGAAGGCGATGATCCAAATCAGGATGCCACCGTCACCTATAAAGAGCTGCATAGCGCCGTGTGTCGTTTCGCCAATGTCCTCAAAGATATGGGCGTCCGGAAAGGCGACCGGGTGACCCTTTATATGCCAATGGTCCTAGAAGCGGCTTATGCGATGCTGGCCTGCGCGCGAATTGGCGCCGTGCATTCCATCGTGTTTGGCGGCTTCTCACCCGAAGCGCTGGCGGGCCGGATCACGGACTGCGATAGCAGGTTTATGATCACTGCCGATGAAGGCGTGCGCGGCGGTCGGATTGTGCCATTGAAAGCCAATGCCGACCAAGCCTGCGATTTGGCGGGCGGCCTCGTCGAGAAGGTCTTGGTGGTGCGTCGCACCGGCAATGATGTCCAGATGAAGCCAGGCCGCGACATTTGGCTCGATGAGGCCGCCACCGCGGTTAGCGCTGACTGTCCGCCCGAGCCGATGAATGCCGAAGATCCGCTCTTCATCCTGTATACGTCCGGCTCAACTGGCCAACCGAAAGGCGTGTTGCATACAACAGGTGGCTATTTGGTCTGGGCCTCAATGACGCATGAATATGTGTTCGATCTGAAAGAGGACGATGTCTATTGGTGCACCGCGGATGTCGGTTGGGTCACCGGGCACAGCTATATTGTTTACGGTCCGCTTGCGAACGGGGCGACCAGCATGATGTTTGAAGGGGTGCCAACTTATCCCGATGCAAGCCGCTTCTGGCAGGTCTGTGACAAGCATAGTGTCTCGCTCTTCTATACCGCGCCAACGGCGATCCGGGCCCTGATGCGTGAAGGCGAAGGCCCCGTTCAGTCGACCAGCCGCCAGAGTCTGCGCGTGCTCGGTTCGGTCGGCGAGCCGATCAATCCAGAAGCCTGGGAATGGTATTATCATACCGTGGGTGAAGGCCGCTGTCCGATTGTCGACACCTATTGGCAAACCGAAACGGGCGGCTGCATGATTGTGCCCCTGCCCGGCGCGACCGATCAAAAGCCGGGTGCGGCGAGCCATCCTTTCTTTGGGATTGTGCCCAAGCTCGTCGATGCCGAAGGCGCAGAGCTGACCGGCGCGACGGAGGGCAATCTGATCATTGCGGACAGTTGGCCCGGCCAAATGCGCACTGTCTTTGGCGATCATCAGCGCTTCGTGGACACCTATTTCTCGGCCTATCCGGGCGCTTATTTTACGGGCGATGGCTGTCGCCGTGATGAAGACGGATTCTATTGGATCACGGGCCGGGTCGATGATGTCATAAATGTCTCAGGCCACCGCATGGGCACCGCCGAAGTCGAAAGCGCCTTGGTTGCGCATAACGCCGTCGCCGAAGCCGCAGTGGTTGGCTATCCGCACGATATTAAAGGCCAAGGCATTTATGCCTATGTGACGCCGGTCGCCGGGATTGAGCCAGATGAGGCGCTAAAGAAAAGCTTGGTGCAACATGTTCGCACCGAAATTGGACCGATCGCATCGCCGGATCTCATTCAGTTCGCCCCCGGTCTGCCCAAGACCCGCTCGGGCAAAATTATGCGTCGCATCTTGCGCAAAATCGCGGAAGACCGTTTCGACAATTTGGGCGACACCTCAACGCTGGCAGAGCCGGATGTCGTGCAAGACTTGATCGACAATCGCCAAAACCGGTAAGCGCTGAATCGGCCGAATGATCGACCCTCGAAACAGCGCGCAGAAACACGCCGCAAAGGCTCGCCAAACCGACCAAGCTTAGCTACCGTTTAAGGTGAGTATGTTTTGGGAGGTTTTAATGCTGCGAACTGTGACCGTAATGCCGTGGATCGGGGCCGTCTTGCTCGGGGCCAGCTTAACCGCCTGTAGCCCGCCCCAAGATGAAAGCGCGCCAGACCCAGACCCGGCGATTGAAGCGCCGCAAGCAGAAGACACCGCAAGCGCACCCGCGGCGGCGCAAGATGGTCTGTCCGATCCGGCGCCAGCCCCAAACGTCACGACGGCGCCTGAGTTTGAAACCATCGGGTTTCCAGACGGTTGGGAAATGCAGCCTTATTGGTCGAGCGAATATCCGAATGCGTTTGCGGTCACTCAAGAAGGCGTGACGGTGATGGGCCATGAAACCATTACCTATGGCGCGTATCCGCCAATCTATTGCGGTCTTCCGAACAAAGCCGTGTACAGCCCTTGGAATGCCGAACGCATCGAAATGGATGACCTGAAATTTGTCTCGATGGTCTTCCCGACCACGATTACGATCAATGAGGACACAGAGGTTGAAGTGTTTCTCGGCAAAGACGTTGAAATGTTAGCGCTCAAGACGGGCGATCAATTGTTGTATAAATCCTATCTCGCCGAAGGCTATTTCATGGCCGAGAAAGATGGCGTCATGTATGAGATGAACGAGGCTGAACTGCCCGCCAGCACGGAGTATGGCCAAGGTCCTGAGGATCAAGAATGGGTCTATGTGACCTGCGCGGATGCGGACACGACGCGCGCCTGGGTGCTGTATGAGGACGCGATCAACGCCAATGGCGTCGTCCCTTATGAATATACCGGCTATGCCGAAGCCGCTGATTTGCCCTGATCGGCGCTTTCGATCACGCTGCGCAAATGATTTCCCTGGCGATGATTATGGTCTATCTGCAGGGCAACTGGGATTGAGGAGGCCAATGATGAGCGAAGCTATGGACACCCCTAAAGCAGGATGGCGCATGAAAGTCGCCGTGTTTGCGCTCTGCGCGGCGATTTTTACCGTGCTCTGGTTCGCCATCGCGGCGCTTGGGACAAAATGGGGCTGGTGGCCCTGGCAAGTCGGTTTGGGTCAGATGACCATCGGCACCGGGCCGATGATCGCGATGATCGCGCTTGGCCTATCGATCATCGCGCAGATCATCGCCCTGATCAAAGCGCCGCGCACGCAGCCCTTCATTATCGCGCTCGGCGCGACCCTGCTTGCCGCCTTCTGTCTGTTCCGCTTGATGGGCATTGGCGCGCAAGCCTCGTCGCTGCCGCCTTTGCATGACATTCAGACCGATTGGGCCAATCCGATCCAATTTAGCGACGCCATCATGACCGCCCGCGCCGCGCAAGGCGAAACCAATCCAGTGCTCGATGCGCCAACGGTTCCCGACTATGCCGAAGCGCGTTGGCCGGGCACTGCAGGCCGCTTGGTCTCTGAAGTTCAAGAAGAAGCCGAAGCCAAAGAGGGCAGCAAAGGCACGGTCTATCCGACGCTAGAAACCCTGTATTTCGATCAAGCGCCAAGCGATGTCGCAGAGATTGCCGAGCGCATCATCAATCAGCGCGGCTGGGAGATTGCGTTTCGCGGCGACACAGGAGACGCGATCCAAATCGACGCCACAGCCACATCTGGCTGGTTTGGCTTCAAGGATGATATTGCGGTCAGACTGCGCGCGATGAATGGCAGCACAGCGGTTGATATCCGCTCCACCAGCCGCGTCGGTCTATCCGATCTCGGGGCGAATTCGACGCGTGTTTATGGCATGATGGTCGAGCTAGAAGATCGCGGGAACGGACGCCGCGCGCCTTAAGCGTCGACTTTGGTCAGACGGAACGCGCTTTGAACGACCGGTCGTGCATCATTGGACACGACGCGACCTTCTTCGATCAATTTCATCATATGCCCGAGCAAGCTCAAACAGGCCGCCGGGAATAAGCGCTCTTCGAGACCGACATACATGGTCTTCACCATGTCCGGGATCGAGGTCACGCCAGACTTCATCTGCGCAATCACGCCATCTTCGCGGTCCTGGCGATGCTGGCGATAGGCTTGGATAAAGGTTTTGACAAAAGCGCTGCCTTCAATCGGCGCGCCATGGGTCGGCCAGAGCGTTTCAAAACCGCGCGCTTCGATCTTGTCCAAACTATCAAAATAGTCAGCCATATTGCCATCGGGCGGGGCTACAATCGTCGTCGACCAGCCCATTATATGATCGCCGGTCAAACAGGCATTTTCTTCCTGCAAGCCGAAACAGAGATGATTTTTGGTGTGACCCGGCGTTTCAATCGTTTCCAAGGTCCAGCCCGGTCCTTCGAACAGGTCGCCATCGCGCGCGCACTCGTCCGGGGTGAAGCCAGGATCATCCTCGCTGCCAAGCTCGCCTTTTGCGGTCGGCTCGCCGCAGCCTTTGGCATAGACTTTACAGCCCGCCCACTCGGCCAACGGTTTGGCCAGCGGCGAGTGATCGGAATGGCCGTGCGTGACGAGGACATATTTCACCGTCTCGCCTTTCAGGGCGGCTTTGAGGGCCTCAAAATGCGCCTCATCATGCGGGCCAGGATCTATGACGGCGACTTCGCCGTGGCCAATAATGTAAACGCCCGTCCCAACATAGGTGAAGGGACCAGGATTGTTTGCAATCACGCGGCGGATGAGCGGTGAAACCTGCTCGATCTTGCCATATTCAAATTCAAGTTCACGGACAAAAGGTATCGTCATGGGAGAATCGCAGTCTCTAGTCTTCTTATCGTTTGGGGGCACGCAGGCCCGAATGTTTTCAATTCGGCAAGCTATTTTCGCTTCGGTGCGAACGCAGTGACAAAGGCTTTCGCCATTCGCCGGGTTGATTTTAGCTTATCGCCTAATTTTAAGGCGACAGGGGGGCCCATATCGGTTTTGTTCGCATCGACAATGTAAATCTTGCCGGATGCATTATCGCGTAGCACGTCAACGCCGCCCCATTCTAGGCCAATCTCATCAGCAAATCGTGAGATCACGCGAATTTCATCGTCCGTGTAGCAATTGAGCGGGCTGTCTAAGATAACTTCGGCATTCTCGTTCAAAAAGCGCCGGTCAATCGGGCGGCGCTTGCGAAACACAACGGCGGGCTCGCCGCCGCAAATGCAGCACCGTAAGTCTTCAATCAGCCCGCCTGGGATCTCATTATCGACCAGGACTTGATACGTCTTGTCCGCCATCGGCTCGATCGGACCTTCTAGAATCCGGCCGTCATGACAGGCATTCTTTTCGGACTTTTCGACCATCGGACCGGAAAATGTGCGCGGATCGACGGCGAGGCTATATCCAGCGGCCCGCTCAAACGCGGCAGCAACATTGGATTTGGAAATGTCATCACAGTCAAAATTGACGAGCGTGGCGCCGGGCTTGGTGTTTGGTGGGGTGTGACGCGCCTGCGTCGAATCATCGAATTGGAAGACGATATCCGCGTCGCTCGGGTCCGAAATCAGTTTCGCGCCAGAGACATGCATGACCGGCCAGATAAAATACCAAGGGCGCGGCTTTTCTGGGTAAAACGCTATAGTTGGGCGCTTATGCCCCGTGACCCGGCGCCAGGACCGCCAGGATTGCGCCAGAGTATAGAACGCAAACCAAGTGAAAATATCATTGGCCAAGCCAGGGGTGACCGGAATGCGATGTCCGGTCTTTTTGACCAGGCATTCCCCGTCTTCAAACTTAAAGTCTGCCAACCAGTTTCGTGACATACTTACTCCTCGGCTTTCGCAGCGCCGCTTGAGCGAACAATCGCATGCTTGGCGCGTGGATCGCATGCTTGGTGCAGGCTAGCAAGCTCTTTCCGACACCTGAAGTGAATAAATGCTCACATTTGAAATCTATCCCGAGTGGCTTTCCAAATGCATCGATTTTAGAGCAAGGCGCGCGCCGATGAGAGGTCATAGCCTGCGCCTGCTGCAGCATCGATGATTTCGTCCGCCATGCCCTGTCCGCCATGCGTCAGAGCCCAGGCTGTGATTGAGCGTGTTCCGGTGCGACAATAAGCCAAGATCGGCGCTGGCGCTTCTGCGATTGCCGCGCCAAAGCGTTCCAAAATGTCCGGTGTCGGGGCGCCCGAAAAGGGAATCGCCACAAATGTCAGGCCCAGAGCCTCAGCTTTGGCGCGTATGGCGCCCATGCGCGGCTGATCAATCCCGCCCTCGCCGTCTGGACGATTGGCGATGATGGTTTTGAAGCCAGCATCGGCGATCGCTTGCACATCTGCCTCATCGATTTGCGGAGCGACTGTAAAACTGTCGGTAACTTTACGAAGATCGGGCATGTAGCAGTTCCAGTGAAGATGAAGATTGACTTTGCTGGGTTCGACGTGAACGTAAGAACTGTTATTCGGGCTGCCAAGCCCCTTGATTTGATTAAACTCGTTTCGTGATCAGGAGCCCAAGACCGGTGTCAGGTTTGCAGCGCATCGCATCGCGAATCCCATGGGCCTATACGGGCCGCCGACTGATCATTGCCATCCCCACCCTGCTGGTGATCATCACCGTCGCCTTTTTCATGATGCGGATGGCTCCTGGCGGGCCATTTGATGGCGAGCGTAAGCTGAATGCTGCGACCGAGGCGGCGCTCAACGCTAAATTCGGGCTCGATAAGCCGCTCTGGCAGCAATACACAGATTATCTCTGGGGCGTGATGCGCCTCGATTTTGGCCCGAGCATGAAGACGCTCGGCAAAAGCGTGAATGATTTGATCGCCGATGGTTTGCCGATCAGTCTGGCGATTGGCTTTCTGTCGATCACATTGGCAATCATTGTCGGCACTGCGATGGGGATTTTTGCCGGTCTGCGACAAAACACAGCTGGCGATTATTCCGTCATGGGCTTTGCGATGGCGGGCATCTCAATCCCGACTTTTGTCACCGGCCCGATCTTGATTCTGATCTTTGCCTTGACCTTTGGACTGTTCGCCGTGGGCGGGCTCGGCACCTATCCCAATATTGGCATGAGCTTCGACAATATGACTCTGCCCGTGGTGACGCTGGCTTTGCCGCAAATCGCGATCATCTCGCGTCTGATGCGCGCCAGCATGATTGAGACCATGCGCTCAGGCCATATTCGCACCGCTCGCGCCAAAGGCTTGCGCGAGCGCGAAGTGGTCCTCAAACACGCGCTGCCATCGGCGATCTTGCCATTGGTCTCTTATGTGGGCCCGGCCATGGCACGCGTGATGACTGGGTCACTGGTGATTGAACGGATTTTCGGCCTACCGGGTATGGGCTCTTATTTTGTCGATGGCGCGATCAATCGCGATTATACTTTGGTGATGGGCGCGCTGATCATCTATGCGACGCTGATCGTCATCTTCAATCTCATCGCAGACATCTTGTATGCCCTGCTCGATCCAAAGGTGAAGTATGACTGATCCGATGGACCTGACGGGGCGCAAACAGGCCGTCGAGACCGCCCTTCAAGGGGGTCGATCCTTATGGGATGATGCCAAGGCGCGCCTGTTCCGAAACAAAGCCGCTGTCGTCTCAATGTGGGTGCTCGGCGTGATCTTTGTCCTGGCGCTGTTTGGACCATTCGTCTGGGTCCATGATTACCGCACGATCTCGGCCAATGTTGAACTCGCGCCGACGTTTGAGAATCTGCACATTCTGGGGACGGATACGCAAGGTCGAGACAGTTTTGCGCGGCTGATGATCGGCTTGCGAATCTCCCTCGCCGTCGGGCTGGTGGCGACGATTGTATCCTTGATCATCGGCGTGACCTGGGGCGCGGTGGCTGGTTTTGTGGGCGGTCGGGTCGATAATATCATGATGCGATTTGTCGACGTGCTGTATGCGATGCCGTTCATCTTTTTCGTGATCTTATTGCTGACCGTGTTTGGGCGAAACATCATTTTGATCTTCGCCGCGATTGGTGCGGTCGAATGGCTGACCATGAGCCGAATTGTGCGCGGGCAAACACTCGCCATCAAGAATATGGAATATATCGAGGCCGCCCGCGCCACCGGCGTGCCATTTTTCACGATCATCCGGCGACACATTTTGCCGAATGTCGTCGGTCCTGTTGCGGTCTATGTGACGCTAACCATTCCGGTTGTGATCTTGGCGGAGAGCTTTCTGTCTTTCCTTGGACTGGGCGTGAATGAGCCTTTGACCTCGCTCGGCGTGCTGATATCGGACGGCGCCAATGAGATGCAGGACAAGCCGTGGACCCTGCTTGCGCCTGCGATTACGATGATGGTCACGCTGCTCTGCTTGAATTTTATTGGCGATGGCTTGCGTGACGCGCTCGATCCAAAAGAACGCTAAGTAAATCAAATCTGTCCCCCAAATATAGGACAAACCCGGAAACACAGTTTTAACGCATATTGCAGTATGCAACTCTGAGTAGACCACTCTGAGCCACGCATGCAGTTTCGAGACACCAATTGGGCCGAATATGCCACTTTGCCAATGTCGGCCATGTGGGACGATTTGGCGGATTATTTTCGAACGCATAAGCAAGCCACGTTTTGCACGATCTTGGACACCGATCGCTTTCCGATCGGCATTGTCTCTTTGCAAGAGTATCAGCAGCGCGTCGCCTCCCCCTTTGGCCATGCCCTCAACAAACGCAAAAGCGTGCTAGAGCTAATGAGCGAAGATTTCGTCTCGGCTGCGCTCAGCGAGACTCCAGAGACCACATTCGCAACGATGACCGACACGGCGCATCTCTTGAATAGCGGTTTGGTGCTCACCGACGATGCGGGTCATTATGCGGGCGGGCTCAACGCGCGAGCGGTATTTGTCTGTTTGAATCAGATCCACGCGCAAGTGCTGGCCAGCTTGCAAGCCCAGATTGCGGAACGCGAAGAGATTGAGCGCCAAGTTCGCAATCTCGCCGATACCGATTCGCTGACCGGGATCCTCAATCGCCGCGCCTTTGTGCGGGAGATCGCAAAACTCGCACAGGCCGAACGCGAATTTGTCTGCGCCTTTGTCGATCTGGACCGGTTCAAGCCGCTGAATGATCGCTACGGTCATGCGACGGGCGATCGCGTGCTTGTCGAAATTGCCAATCGCTTGCAGACCAATGCGATTTGCAGCCTGGCCGCTCGGCTCGGCGGCGACGAGTATGCCTTTGTGACCTTTTTCGACAGCACCCAAAAGGCCCTGCCCTTTATCGAAGAAATCCATGAACAGATAACCGGATCAATCTCGACCCTCGCCGGAGACGTCGCGGTTGGGGCATCGGTCGGTCTGGCCGCGTTTCCAGAGGATGGTGAGACCCAATCGAAAGTCCTTCATGCCGCAGACAAAGCGATGATGCGCTGCAAAGCGAATGGCGGCGGCGTGCTGCGCTTTGACCGCAATCAGGATCATTTTGGCTTAGACGCAGAAGGCTTTGAGATATCGGTCGCCAAGGCGGTGCGCAGACATCATTTCAGGCCCGCCCTACAACCGATCATTGATTTGACCACAGGCGCAGTGATTGGACATGAAGTGCTGGCGCGCTGGCCGCAAAGCGGGTTCGACATTGACCCGTCGCCGATCCAGTTCATTCCGATCATTGAGCGCCTCGGCATGATGGATCATTTTTTCATCTCTTTATTGCAGCAAGCCGCCAGTCTAAGCGCCGCAGGCGAGCATTTGCTGGCCTTCAACATTTCGCCCTCGCAATTGAGCAATACGCGGTTTTCAAACGTCTTATTGTCGGAGCTGCGCAATATGCAGCTGGACGGTGAGCGCCTGGAACTGGAAGTCACCGAGCATGTCTTGTTCCGCAATATTGATCGCAGCCGAGAGGTCCTGACGCAGCTCCGTGCGCAAGGGGTGTCGCTGGCGCTAGATGATTTCGGCACCGGATATTCGGCGCTGTCGCTCTTAGAGGAGCTGCCCTTCTCGAAGGTCAAATTGGACAAGTCGCTTTTAAACAAAGGCGGCACGCAAACCTGCCTGCCCAAAGTGCTCTCGGCCAGTATTCAGATGTGCAAAGAGCTCGACCTGATCTCGTGCACTGAAGGCGTCGAGCATGCCTTTCAGGCCGAGCTGTTAAACGCCCAAGGCTGTGACCAGGCCCAAGGCTATTTCTTTGGTCGCCCGGTTCTATCCGATTCAAACGCCCCCGCAGCGGCGCAGCGCGAAGCGAGCTAAGTCGCGATTTCCCAATCGGTCAGCGCCGCATCAATCAAGCTCACTGCCTCTCTGACATCACTGTCTTCAATGATGAGCGGCGGTGCAAGCCGCAGCACATTGCTGCCCGCGACCCCGACCAGCAAACCCCGCTCGCGGCAATCATTCTGGACCGGCTTTGGCAGGGCCTTGAGTTTAAGACCGGTCAACAAGCCCTTGCCGGTGACACCCTCAACTTTGTCTGGATGGCTGTCGGCGAGCGATTTGAGCCCTTGCGCGACGGTGCCCGCGACGCGGCGCACCTGGGCCAAGAAGGCTTCATCGGAGATGATGTCCCAAACCACATTGCCGACTGCCATGGCGAGCGGATTGCCGCCATAGGTCGAGCCATGACTGCCGGGCTGCATGACTCTGCCCGTGGCTTCGCTGGTCAAGCAGGCGCCGAACGGGAAGCCGCCGCCAATGCCTTTGGCGACCGCCATAATGTCCGGCGCGGCATCGCTCGCCCATTCATAGGCGAAGAGCTGACCGGTTCGGCCCATGCCACACTGCACTTCATCATAGATCAGCAACGCGCCGCGATCGTCACACAGCTTGCGCAGGTCAGTCAGACAGGTCTCCGGGATGGCCCGTACGCCGCCTTCGCCTTGGACCGGCTCGACCAGTACCGCTGCAGTCTTGTCTGTGACGGCCTGATCTAAGGCGTCGTGATCGCCGAATTTGAGTTGCGTAAACCCTGGTAATGACGGTCCAAAGCCTTCAAGATATTTCGGGTTCCCGCCCGCATTAATGGCGCCGAGCGAGCGGCCATGAAAGGCGCCATCAAAGGTGACGATTTCATAACGATCAGGGTCGCCATTCGCCCAATGATATTTTCGCGCTGTTTTCAGCGCGCATTCGATCGCTTCGGTGCCGGAATTGGTGAAGAAGACCCGATCCGCAAAATCCACGCGCGCGCACATCTTGCGTGACAGTTCCTCACCCGCAGGCACCCGGAACATATTCGAGGTGTGCCACAGTTTCGCCGCTTGGCTTTGCAGCGCTTCGACCATAGCCGGATGCGAATGCCCGAGCGCGCTGACCGCAATGCCACCAATAAAGTCGAGATAGGATTTTCCGTCTTCTGTCGTCAGACGGACACCATCACCGCGCTCAAAGGCTTCCTCCGGCGGACGGTAAACCGGCATGATGTGCTGACGCGGATCGGACATTTGATTCTCCTGTCTGGGGTATAATGTGGTGATTTTGCCCTGCGCGAACGCTTGGCGAGGGTTAGTTGGAAAGTCAACAATGTGCGCCAATAGGGCACGTTCGCGCGAACTGCGCTACATTTGTGACATAAACGTTTCCTGGTTTGAAAAAATCTAGGTTTATTTTTCCTTACGAAATTTTTAGAGATGATTTTCGGCGATTTTTCTTGACGAGAAACGATAAACTGTTATTGTTTTTCAATAATAAATAACCTGGCGGCTTCAAAACCCCTCTCTCCCCTTGAGCGTCGCCTTGTTGATAACTCTCACTCCAATCATCTTGACAACTCCCTTTTGGGGGTCGTTTTCTTTTGTTCAGTGATCTGCAGAAAAGAAAAAGGCGCGACCCGGGGGCCACGCCTGAAAAACTT
>JBCBYJ010000038.1:0-11304 GCA_039815905.1 Pseudomonadota bacterium
ATACGGTCCGGTAACAATCGATGATCTACAGATGCCACATCCTGCGCGATGATCGGTCCTTCATCAAGATCAGCGGTCACATAATGAGCTGTCGCCCCCATGAGCTTCACGCCATGCTCATAGGCTTGGTGATAGGGACGGGCGCCCTTGAAACTGGGCAAAGCAGAGTGGTGAATGTTGATACACCGGCCCTCAAGATCGCGGCTAAGGTCATTCGACAAAACTTGCATATAGCGCGCCAGCACAATCATGTCGGCGCCCGTTTTTGTGATCAACGCTCGCAAAGCCTGCTCGGCTTCAGGCTTGGTCGTTTTGGTCACCGGCACGTGATAGAATGGGATCTGGTGCCGATCGGCATGCCATTGGGCGTCCGGATGATTGGAGACGATGGCGCAGACTTTCGCCCCCAAACGCCCCCGTCGATCCCGATACAAGAGATCGTTCAAGCAATGATCCCCCTTTGAGACCATGATCAGAGCCTTCGGCAGATCTGCTGCCCGACGCAGCAACCAGTTCATGTTGCGGCGCGCGGCGAGCGCGACAAAGCCCGTATTGAACTCGGCCAGGTTAAAGCCAGCGCTCGCTTCAAATTTAGCCCAAATGAAAAACCGCTTCGAGACTGGATCGCCAAAATCTCGGTTCTCGGTGACGCTCAAGCCGTGCTGGGCCAAATATCCCATCACATCTGCGACGATACCGATATCGTCAGGACAGTCCGCCCTAAGAATGTAAGCTTCGCCGCTCATGGCAGATCCGGCAACTCCTTGGCGCGATCTGCGTCTAGGTATTTTGAAGAAACCGGAACAAGCGCGTCACTGAGCTCTATGACCAAAGGATTGCCGGTTGGGATCTCAACCCCAGTGATCGTATCATCCGAAACTTGAAACAGATGCTTTACCAGCGCGCGCAATGAATTTCCGTGCGCCGATATAATCGTGTCCTTACCGCGCTCCAAAATAGGCCGGATCGCGCTATCCCAATACGGCAGGACCCGCTCCAGTGTGAGCTTCAAACTCTCCGCGTCGGGCACCGGCACCCCGTCATAGCGCGGATCACTGCCGAGATGATAAGGGCTATCTGTCGCCAAAGGCGGCGGCGGAATGTCATAAGACCGGCGCCAAACATGGACTTGCTCTTTGCCATGCTTTTCCGCCGTCTCTGCCTTATCGAGCCCGGTGAGGCCGCCATAATGGCGCTCGTTTAGCCGCCAATGTTTCTCAACCGGAATCCAAGCGCGGTCCATAGCCGCTAAGCTCAACCAAAGCGTTCGAATGGCGCGTGTCTGATAAGAAGTGAACGCCTGAACCGGGGCCACACCCGCTTGCTTCAGCAGCGCGCCGCCTTTGCTGGCTTCGGCTTCGCCCTTTTCAGTCAGGTCCGCATCCCACCATCCTGTGAACTTGTTTTCAAGGTTCCACTGGCTTTGGCCGTGGCGGGTCAGAATGAGAGTTGGCATTGATATCTATCCGTTAAATGTGCTTCAGAATCTGAATCGTGTGGGAAGCAGGCTCGCGTTTCGGTCGCGGCGTTGCTATCAGAGCCATTCGAGGATTGCTAGCCAGCGGATCCCGAGAAATTGCCATAGGAGCAAGGAATTGAAAGATACCGTCTTCTATCCCGTCGCCATCCTGCTCGCGATTGGAATGGTGGCGATTTCAATGGCAAAAGGATGGACCGAACCGAGATGCGGCCCGTTTGGCGGCGCAAATGGCCCCGCTGACTATAGTCTGATCATTCTCGGGGGCCGTGATCTTTGCCGTATGGAAGCGACCTTTGGTTATGAGCTCAACCTCGCAGAAGACATATTGACCATTAAGGCTGAAGAAGCTGCGCTGCAGTCGGATGTCCAAAACAATGCACATTTTCGATTGGGCCCAGATCTGGAAGCCGCCTATGCAGGTCACAATCTGCGGGTATCATTCACAATCAAGCCCGGCAGCGATTTCGGCGCCGAAGCTTTTGAGTTCAATTATTCCAGCGGTAAGCCGGGCAATACCGGTTGGACAAAGATTGAACTTAAACCCGAATGGGACACTTATACAGCTGAGATCGAAGTCCCGCGTAGACTTATCGAAAACGAAATTGCCTTCGACTATCTCTCAATCCGCCCGGTTGTCCCAGAGAAATCACGTTCGATTGAGCTGCGGGAAGTTCGCTTCAGGCGACTCGGGCAATGGTGACCTCTTAGGCCAACCAAGCCTTCTCAACGACATCAACAACATCATCCATGATCTCGGTAATCTGAAAATCCTTTGGCGTGTAAACCCGGCGCACGCCCATTTGTCGAAGCGCTTGCTCGTCTTCGAAAGGCACAATGCCCCCAACCACTAATGGCGTGTCTTGCAAGCCCACCAATCGCATCTCTGACAGAGTTTCGCGCACTAAATCTAAGTGACTTCCAGATAGAATTGATAAGCCAATCACATGCGCTTGTCCGACTTTCGCTTGCGCCACAATTTCGGCGGGCGTGAAGCGAATACCATCATAAATAACTTTCATACCGCAGGCGCGGGCGCGGGCAGCAATTTGTTCCGCACCATTTGAGTGCCCATCAAGCCCAGGTTTCCCCAGCACATATGTCAAATCGCGCCCAAGCCGGTCTGAAACGCTCTCAACTCGGGTCCTTATGGCTTCGATCGCTTCGTCGCCATGTGTATCAATGACAAGCGCAACGCCGGTTGGTCCGCGATACTCGCCAAAAATCTCCCGCAGCACACGACCCCATTCGCCAGACGTGACCCCGGCTTTTGCCGCTTTAATGCTCGGCACCATAATGTTCGCGCCTGATGCCGCCGCGCCGCGCAAGTCTGACAGAGCTTGCGCCACCGCCTCCGCGCTGCGCTCAGAGCGCCACGTGCGGAGCGCGTCGATCTGCTGGCGCTCGACCATTGGATCGACGGTTTGGATCGCTTGATTGCCCGCCCCTAGAGGGCTTTGTTCGGTCTGCGTGAAGGCATTGACGCCAACCACTTTCAGATCGCCGCTTTCGATCCCGCGCACCCGCTCAATGTGCGAGCCGACCAGGCTTTCCTTCATATATTCAACCGCTTCGACGGCCCCGCCCATGGCGTCAATCTTGGTCAATTCGGCCTGCGCGACGTGCTTCAAGTCGCCGGTTTTTTCTTCGATCACGTGACTGCCATCGAACAAGTCTTCATATTCAAGCAGATCGGTTTCAAAGGCGAGGATTTGCTGCATTCGAAGCGACCATTGCTGATCCCAGGGGCGCGGCAGCCCCAATGCTTCATTCCAAGCTGGCAATTGCAATGCCCGGCACCGCGCGCGCTTTGAGAGCGTGACAGCAAGCGCCTCGATCAAAATCCGATAGACATTATTCTCGGGTTGCGGCTCTGTGAGGCCCAAGGAATTGACTTGCACACCATAGCGAAAGCGCAAGGCTTTCTCGTCCGTTACGCCATAGCGCGCGCGGCCGATCTCCTCCCAGAGATCAACAAAGGCCCGCATTTTACAAAGCTCCGTGACGAACCGCACACCGGCGTTCACAAAGAACGAAATCCGCCCAAACACAGTTGGAAAGTCTTCCTCCGGAACTTGTCCACCTTGTTTGACCGCGTCTAAGACGGCGCAGGCGGTCGCCAGGGCGTAAGCAAGCTCTTGCTCCGGCGTCGCGCCGGCTTCTTGCAGATGGTAAGAGCAAACATTTAACGGGTTCCATTTCGGCACCTCGGTATAACACCAGCTCACCATATCGCTGATTAGGCGCATGCTCGGTTGCGGCGGAAACACATAGGTCCCACGGGACAAATATTCCTTGATGATATCGTTTTGGGTCGTCCCGCGAAGTTTGGCGCGATCATCGCCGCGTTCATCTGCCAGCGCGACATAGAGCGCCAGCATCCAAGCTGCCGGGGCATTGATCGTCATTGACGTATTCATGTCTTCAAGCGGCAATTGATCAAATAGGACCCGCATATCGCCGAGATGGCCAACCGGCACACCAACTTTTCCAACCTCCCCGCGGGCTAAAATATGGTCTGCATCATAGGCGGTTTGGGTCGGCAGATCGAACGCGATCGACAATCCAGTCTGTCCTTTAGAGAGATTTCGTCGATATAATTCGTTCGACTTATGCGCAGTGGAATGACCGGCATAGGTCCGAAAGATCCAAGGGCGGTCTGGCGCATGCTGGAACACTGTATCGGCCAAGCTGACCTCCATATCGCGTCGTCCGGCGCAAAGTGATCGAAGATGCGGGCCATCGCAAGAGGCGATGTATGTATTGCCAGCGCCCCAATGCCCGCGTTACGCATCGGTCAAGATCAAAGAAAGACGACTGCAATGCCTCTGGCTCTTCTGCTTCCTGTTGCTTTGCGCCTTTCGGGGACCATCGCATTTATATGTTCCGCGATGGCCGCCGGCATCCTGAATCGCAGCCCTATGCTCTTACCCTTGCTCGCGCTCGCAGCAGTTTTGACCGGCATTTTAATCCGCAAGCTGATTCCGTCTCCGATCGCAGACATGGAAAGCATGCTGAATCCAAACGCCCCTCAACAAAAACCGAGTGCGTTTCGAGGCATAGGCCGACGCCTAGGCCTATCGCTGTTTGGCTACGGATTAGCCTTCGCGCTTGCCGCGCTAATCGCGGCGCTGTTTCAAGCGACGGAGTTTGAACCAAGATTGCTGCCAAGCGATATAGGGTATTTAATGGTTCCAGCCGGAATTGCGCTGGCGGGCGCCTGGTTATCAGCGCGGCTCGGCTACTCACAAATGGCGGGCATGATGGGTCAAATGCAAGACCTGTTCGCGCAAATGCAGGCGGGGCAAAACCCGTCTGCAGAAGATGACGCCTTCACCGTGGACGGTGAAGTGATTGATCCAGACCGTGACCCGCCGGGTTCATAAAAAACTGATCTGGCTCAAATCGGCCCCGATATGGCGATAATAAAGCGCTTGAACTTTGCGCGTGACCGGGCCGGGCTGGCCGGTGCCAATCGGCTGGCCATCAAGGCTCAGAACCGGCGCGATCACAACGCCGGTCGAGCTTGTGAACGCCTCTTTCGCTTGGCGCAGCTCCTCCAATGTAAAGGCCCGTTCGCTGCACTGGGATTGATCAGCGGCCAACAAACCTGCCACCCTTTGGCGCGTAATGCCGGGCAATAAGGCGCGTGAGAGGTCCCGTGTCACCAATTCGCCGTCCGCAGTGACGATCCACAAATTGGCCGAAGCCGCTTCTGTGACGAGACCCGCTTCGTGCAAGATGGCCGTATCCGCCCCGGCGCGGCGCGCGGCGCGATAGGCGAGGGTCTGGGTTAAAAGCTGGGTTGTTTTGAGGTCGCGGCGTTGCCAACGCGAATCGTCAAACGAGATGGCGGTTAACCCCGATTTCGCTGTGTCCCCGATCAGTTTTTTCTCGGTTGTGAACATAAACACGAATGGCGTTAGGCGCTCTGGGCCATAGTAATCTCTTGGTCCTTGGTCTCCAGCTGTGACCTGCAAATAGACCAAGCCTTCCTGGAGTCGGTTTCGAGCGATCAGCTCCTGGTGAATCGCAGCGAAATCGAACCGCGGAATCTCAATTTCGAGCCCGTCTAATGTGCGGCGCAGGCGCGCCTCGTGCGGTTCGAGATCAATCAATTTGCCGGCATAGACCGCTGTCACCTCGTACGCGGCATGTGCAAATAAGAACCCTCGGTCGAAGGGCGAGATCTGCGCGTCACGCCGCGGTACGAACTTCCCGTTCAGATAGACTAAATCAGTATCGTCCATATCGAGCGACCTTTATGGCGGCGCGAAGCCGTTCATCAGGCCCCGACCCAAGCGAGCAATATTCCGGCAGATTGGAACGCTATTTGCTTAGCATCTCAAGATGAGGATTGGGGTCTCACTATGTTAAACAAAACCAAGATCGTTGCTCTGACGTCAGGCGGGCCGCATGCCTGGATCATGATCAATGCGCTGCGCGCCCATTTTGGCGATTTTCCGGTCATTATCGAGAACGGTGAGCCATCAAGAGATCTCTGGCGACGGCGGCGAAAACTGCTCGGACCTATGAAGGCCGCGAGCATGCAGGCCGCTCGTGTCCCGATCAAGATCACCAAGCGCGGCACCTGGCCGGTCATTCAAGAAATGATCATCTCAGAGGCGCTGATGCCCGAACCGCCAAAATCAATCAAACGGTTTGCCGTCACTTCGATCAATAATGACGCCACTCGCGCGACCCTGCGCAAGCTCAACCCTGAGGTCGTATTTGTCATCTCAACGCGAATGATTGGGGCAAAAACGCTCGGATGCATTGATGCGCCCTTCATAAATTATCATTCGGGGATCAACCCGGCCTATCGCGGCATGTATGGCGGATATTTCGCCCTCGCCAATGGGCAGCCAGAGCACTTTGGCGCGACTGTGCATCTGATCGATCATGGCGTCGATACGGGCAAAGTCCTGTATCAATCACGGGTCGAGGCGGATCCACGTGATAATTTCCACACCTACCTTTGGCGATTGGCGGCGGGCAGTCGAGAGATTGTCGTGTCGGCAATCCAGGACGCGCTGAATGGCGATCTGCAGCCCTATGAGGTTGACCTGCCCTCGCAGCAATATTTCTCGCCAACGCTGGGCGGTTATGTTTGGACCGGACTTAGTCGCGGGGTCTGGTAGCATTGGACGAGCTGTTGCAACCGCTCTGAGATGACCTCTTTCCAATTTGCTCCGTCAGGCGCGGCATGGCGCACCAGGAAGGCTTGGTCGTCTCGACGTGGCAGCATCGCGGCAGCGGCGGGTTCAAATCGGCCATCAAACAGACCCGCCTCCAAGCGCGCTTGCCGCGCGCCGGGATCACGGCCAATCAGATAACCCGACCCGGTCTTTTGAAACCACGCACCGCCAAGCGTCTGCCGTTGCCCCGGACATTGAAGCAGGCGGCGCATTCCGCCAAGCGCATCAGCGCGCGGATCTCGATCAGAGCCGCTCGCCAGCCGCGCCAAGACAGCCAAGCCCCGCATCGGCGCCGGGACAGGCGCGGATTGAATCAAACCATCTGAGCCAACGTGACACTGACTGAGCCAATCACCGAGTTGGAAATCGTCGGCAAATCGGCGCTCTTGAAGCTGGTCTACATAGGCCGCGGCGCGTCGTTTGAGATGCGGGCTTCGGTCGAGGAATTTGCGAATGCGAATGCGCTCAAAAGCGATGCTTTCATTTGAAGGGTCTTCAATCCAATCTTGACCCGCAACCTGCAAATAGGTCCGCAAGGCTGCGCGGCGCTGTTGCAGTAAAGGACGCAAAACCGTGACGCCGCGCCCAGCCGGCCAGACCGGGGCTGGCGCCGCAAGCACAGGCCCGGCTGCACTGGTATCTCGAACATCGCGCCGGCGGCGGATCAGTGCAGTCTCAACCACATCATCGCGCGTGTGACCGACCAGAAGCAGCTTTGCATTGGCGCGTCTTGCAGCGCGGGCCAAAAGCTCATAGCGCGCAGAGCGTGCGGCTTTTTGCGTTGGCTTTGGATCGTGCCATGCCAAGGTCTGGTGCGTCACACCCAAGCGCCCACAGAGCGCGGCGACCCACTTGCCCTCTTGAGCCGCCTCTGGGCGAAGCCGGTGATCGACGGTCAAGGCTAAGATGCGGTGCTGAGTCCGCCGGGCCCATTCCTGCGCCAGATATAGCAGCACGACAGAATCGCTGCCGCCTGAAATGGCAATCGCAATCGGATCGTGAGATCCGGACGAGAACCGCGAGACCAGCGCTTCAAAGTCCGGTCCGAAGCGCATTTACTAGCTATCGCACCCAGCGCGCACGCGTTCACCCGCCGCGAGGTTTTTGGTCACGCCAGAGGCATTCGGATAGCGCTGCGGCAGCAGATTAAGCGCGTTGCACGCTTGTTGTGTGTCGCCCACCAAGCGCATGGATCGGGCCAGCTTTGCCAAAGCCTCCGGCGCGCGCGGGTCATCGGGATAGGTTCGGATCATGTCGGTATAGGCGGCGCCGGATTCTGCATAGGCTTCCTGCTGATACAGCACTTCGGCGAGCCAATATTGCGCTTCACCGGCTTGCGGATCGTCTCCGAATTGCGTCAGAAACGCCCGGAAAGCGGCTTCGGCTCCGGCATAATCGAAGCGCAACAAACGCGATTTTGCTTCGCCAAATAGAGGGCCCGCATCGCCGGGCAGCGCACTCGCGGAAAGCGTTCCGAGAGAGCCTTGCGGCATTTCGGTAGCGGGCGCAGCGGTTTCGACGGCTTGTGGATCGTCCGAATTTCCGTCAGACGGGCGAACAATACGCGTCGGACCGGATGAAGCCGCGGTAACAGTTTCATCGGCCAGATCGGCGAATGAAGGCTCAGCGGCGCCTGGGGTCGGCGCGCTCGAGGCGCTTGGTGACAAGAATGCTGGTTCAGGTTGCAGCGCAGTGAGGCGCCGATTGAGGTCACCAATCGTTTCTTCCTGCTCCGAGATACGCCCCTCAAGGCGCGTGATTAAACGCTGGAGCTCGGCATCGTCGGATTGCATCCGATTGATCTGATCGCGGGTTTGGCCGAGCAAGAATTCAAGTGTTTCGACTTTGCCAGTGAGCTGGGCTTTATCGGATTCAATGCCCGTCATTCTGGCCCGTAACTCGGCATTGCTGACGCGCAATTCTTCGACCGTCGCGGTGAGCTGAGAGCTCGACAAACCTTGCACGATTTCCGCGCTATTGCGCTGCGCATCCGCAATCGGTCCGGCCCCAAAAATTAAAGCGGCGCTCAGGGCCAAACAGGTGGTTCGGAACATAATGGGAGGCACTCCACTGCAATTCGAATAATATCAGAGCTTCAAATACGAAAAGGCCGGGGCCAAAATGTGACGCCCGGCCGAATCAATTGCAGTTTATGCAGTCAGCCTTAGCCGACAACACCTGAAATCAGCTGTGTGAAGCCATTCCGGTTCTGCGCCCAAGACTGCTCGTTTGAGCCAAGCGCTAGCGGGCGCTCTTTGCCATAAGACACGGTTTGAACGCGGGCTGGATCAACGCCGAGATCAACTAAGTAATTTTTCACAACAGACGCGCGGCGTTCGCCAAGCGCCAAGTTGTATTCCCGTGTGCCGCGCTCATCGCAGTTGCCGGCCACCAGGATGTTGACGTCTGGAAACGACGCCAACCACGCCGCCTGGCGCTGCAAGATGCCCTGTGCATCGGCAGTCAGGCGATATTGATCAAGATCAAAGTAGACACGATCGCCCACATTGACTTGGAAATCTTCGAGCGAACCAGCGGTTGGGCCGGTTGGAACGACAGGCAGTGTCTCTTCAACCACGACAATTTCGGGTTCTTCGACAACTTCCACGACTTCAACCGGTTCTTCGACAACCGGCTCTGGTTCGGGGGTTGAAGTACATGCTGCGACGCCAACGATCAGAACGATCGACGCAGATGTAATCATAAGCTTTCGCATGTGGGTCTCTCCTTGCTTGCCCATATATGGGGGCATTAGGTGCTATTTTTGTCAACTTCGTGTCAGCGTATAGGCGCATTTCCCTGCGAAAGGGAAGATTACGGTGTGTTCAGACTTACTCGAACCTTGTTAATCCAGCAAGGGCGACCATGCTGGATCTGATGCATCTGTTGGCGTTACCAATTGACGAAGGTTGCGACCGGTCAGGTCAACAGACCACAATTTTGGCGCGGCGCCCGGAGCGCGCTCCCGGAAAAAGGTGATGACCCGGCCATTTGGCGACCAATCCGGACCCTCGTCCAAATAAGATTCGGTCAACAAACGCTCGCCCTGTCCATCAATACCGATCACGCCAATATGAAAGCGCCCGCGACTTTGCTTGGTAAAGGCGATCAAATCGCCGCGCGGGCTCCAGACTGGGGTCGAATAGCGCCCAGATCCAAACGTAATCCGGCACGCAATATCCCGACCGCCTGATGGGCAGGTTCTCGTCGTGCCGTTGGTGTTCATAATGTAAAGCTGCGGGCTGCCGCCGCGATCTGAATTGAACACAATTTGACGGCCATCCGGTGACATTGATGGTGAAGTATCAATCGCGGGGTGATCGGTCAGGCGCCGACTCTGACGGGTCTGCAGATCCATCAAATAAACATCTGAATTGCCATTCGTCGCTTGTGTGAGCAGCACCGATTCGCCGTCACGGGAAAACCGCGGCGCAAACGTCATGCTGCGAAAATTCCCCAAGACTTCTTGGCGGGCGCGGCGCAGATCATAGAGATAGACGCGCGGGATACCGCCTTCATAGGACATATAGGTGATTTGCTGCGCTTCAGGCGAAAAGCGCGGGGTCAGCACTGTGAAGGCGCCGCTGGTCAGGTATTTCACATTCGCCCCATCGGCATCCATAATCGCGAGCCGCTTAACGCGCTCATTTCGGGGACCGGTCTCTGCAATATAGACGATCCGGGTGTCGAAATAGCCATCCTCACCGGTCAGGCGGCTATAAATGGCATCGGCAATCTTGTGGGCAATTCGGCGGGTATCGGCGGGCGTTGTTGTGAAACGACGGCCCGAAACTTGGCGACCCGCAGAATCTTCGAACCGCATCAATTCTTCGCCATAAACGTCCCACATGCGAACCGATCCGCGGATCAGCTCATTGCCGTCGCGGGTAATCTGCTCGACCGTGCCAACGACCAGGGCATCGGTTTGAATGATTTTCCAATCGGCAAAACGCGGCGCGACCTCGATATTGAGATCGGTCTGAATATAAGCGTCTTCGGGCGTGATGGTGAACAGGCCCGTCGATTCCAAATCGGCGCGAATAACATCACTGATTTGCTGCGCCACTTCTGGCTCAACGCCAATCGCCTCGAAATTCGGGATCGCAATCGGCGTCGGCTTCAGCGTGCCTTCATTAATATTGACTTCGAACTGTGCCATCGCCATCGGACTGAAGACGCTCAGCGCGAAGGTAATGGCAGCTAGCAATCGTTTGATCATCTTGTAGGTCTCCAATCTCAGCGTTGGGTCGTTGGGGCAAAGGCCGGGCCGAGATTGACCGTGCCTTCTCGCCAAATGTCATAGTCTTCATCGGGCAAATTGTAAGGTGCGCATTTTCGAACCGCGCGCAGCGCCCGGTCCACCGCCGTGCCCATTGGCGAGCTTCCGACAGGCCGGCGCGCGGGTTCGATCAAACTCAGCTCAGCAATCGCGCCATTCCGATTGAGCTCAAGTTTCATCCGCACGTTCAGCTTTTCCGGAAATGGCAAATCGGCGACGCCGTCCCAGCACGGATAAATCCGGCTATACAGGACCGCATCGATGCGTGCGATGTTCGATTGCCGCTCGCCGGCGCCGCGGCGCTCACGCGTTTCTGGCGGCTGCGGCACATCTTTTAAGGCCGTTTGGGG
>JBCBYJ010000039.1:0-11280 GCA_039815905.1 Pseudomonadota bacterium
GTTAACCTAAGTCATTATTATTATTGACATCTAAGATACCCTATTCGGTCCAGGACTCGGCGCGTTTCGCGTTTGAGTTTGACAATCAAATCGCGCGGCTTGATGCGACAGACTCTTATCTTATTGGGGTCACCCGGCCGCAAAAAGCCGTTTTGAAAGCGGTGCTGGCTTCGGCCGGACTGTTCGGTCTGTTTCAACCAATCCTGCTTTGCAGTGGGCTGGCGGCAGCCCTGTTTGGCACGTTCAGCCTGCTCATTGTTTGGCGCGGGGTGTTACTCGTCAATGGCGCATTGCGGCGGCTCCTGTGGGTTGAGCCCGGTTCAGCGCCAAGGACAGCGCCAAGTCCAGCGTCAAGTCCAGCAACTGGCCCAGAAACCGAACGACCGCTCTATTCCATCCTGATCGCCGCATACCAAGAAGCCCCGCTCATGCCCCAGCTCGCCGCGGCGCTCAGCCGATTAGACTGGCCGCCGGACCGCTTAGACGTGCTGATCCTGCTCGAAGCGCATGATCGAGCGACCAAGCGCGCTGCCGCGCAATTGCCGTTTCCGCCTGGGACACGGATCCTCACGGTGCCGCCAGGCGGCCCTCTGACCAAGCCGAACGCGTTGAATTATGGCCTCAGCCAAGCCCTGGGAGAGTTTGTCGTGATCTATGATGTCGAAGACTTGCCAGCGCCCGACCAATTGCAGCGCGCCCACAATTTGTTTGTCAAAGCGCCCGACGAATTGGTCTGTCTGCAAGCGCGATTGCAAGCCGATAATCCAAAAGCGTCCTGGCTCGCGGCGCAATGGGCCTTAGACTATGACCTGCAATTTGGCCTGCTTTTGCCTGGGGCGGCCCTGCATAAATTGCCGCTCTTGCTTGGCGGGACGAGCAATCATTTCCGACGCCGCGCCCTGGCGGACTTGGGCGGATGGGATGCTTATAATGTCACCGAAGATGCCGATCTGGGCATGCGGATCGCCCGCGCTGGGCTGCGCACGCAGACGTTTACCTCTGTGACCTTAGAGGACGCTCCCGTCGCGTGGCGTATCTGGCTGCCGCAACGCGGGCGTTGGATAAAGGGCTATATTCAAACCTGGCTGGTGCTGATGCGCGCGCCGGGCCGGACGCTGAAGGAAATGGGCGGGCTCAACTTTCTCGTCATGCAATTGTCGCTTGGCGGCGCCATTTTAACCCCGCTCAGCCACGCCTTTCTGGCGCTTTTGGTGCTCACCGCCGCGCTGTCGCGTGATTTAGCGATCGGACAGGCGGGCCTGATCTTGCTGCTCGCCGGCTATATCGTCAGCTTGCTCGTCGATTTGGCCGCACCCGGGGCCTGGTCTTGGCATCGCGGCGTAGCTGTGCTGACCAAGCCGCTTTATTGGCCACTTCTATCACTTGCCGCAGGTCTGGCGATTTGGGATCTTGCGAAACGCCCGCATTTCTGGGCAAAGACCCCACATACCCCGAGATATACCGGCCGAGACGCGGAGCCAGACCCAAATTGCTCAACTGGATCATCAGCCTCATCCTAGCGGCCAGCTTTATGGCCCTCGGCCTGTTTGCGCAGTCCAAACTCGGCACGGTGCGCAAGAAAGACCAGCGTCCGCACCAAGTCCCGTGGGGACTTGTGATGATTGGCTGTGTGTTCGCGTTGTTTATGATTGTCGTCCATCTGCTGAACTTGGTTGGCGTTGAGACCGGGCCTGAAAACAGCATGTTCGGTCGTTTCTAAAACGGAACGTTCCGCTTGACTCTTTGAAAATTGTTCTCTTTATGTTCCTTTCTGCAAAAAGGAGAATAAATCATGCCTCGCCCACAAGACTTAATGCAGCTCGGCGCTGCGCTCGCCGACTATTGCCGGCAACAAAATGAGACCGAATTCCAAGACAAATACTATACGGCCGACGCGGTTTCCGTTGAAGCCGTGGCAATGCCGACCGGGAGCGCTGAAGCGGCTGGCCTCGACGCGATCAAAGCCAAAGGCGAATGGTGGTATGGTGCGCATGATGTCCATGCGATGGAGGTGGAAGGCCCATTCGTGCATGGCGCGCATCAATTCAGTGTGATTTTCGATCTGGACGTCACGACCAAAGAAACCGGCGAACGCACGCAGATGCGCGAAATCGGCACTTATCATGTCAATGAAGACGGCAAGATCACGCGGGAAGAATTCTCTTATCCGGTCGGGTAAGGTCTGACCCAGCGTTAGAGATAGCCATCTCTTTCTCGGCTGTTTATGGTCAGCGCCACTGAAAAGCGACATCAGAATAGATATCGGCGCTCTGCCGACATAGGAGACAGGTATGGCCTTTGACGCCCCAGAAGAGCTCGAAACCTTCCGCACTGAGGTGCGTGAATGGTTAGAAGAGAACTGCCCACAAAGTATGCGGACGCCTTTAAAGGATGATGAAGTTGTCTGGGGCGGCACGCGTGAGCCGTTTACAAACCCGGACTCCAAAGTCTGGCTTGAGCGAATGGGCGAGAAAGGCTGGACCGCGCCGGAATGGCCTGCCGAATATGGCGGCGGTGGGCTCAACAAAGCCCAAGCGCGGGTGCTTCAACAAGAGCTGCGCCGCATCAAAGCGCGGCCAGCTTTGTTTTCGTTCGGACTTTGGATGTTCGGTCCAGCCTTGCTGGAGTTTGGCAATGATGCGCAGAAAAAGCGATACATTCCAGATATTGTCAAAGGCAAAACCCGTTGGTGCCAAGGCTATTCTGAGCCAGGCGCAGGCTCTGATTTGGCCGGACTGCAAACCAAATGCGAAGACCAAGGCGACCATTGGCTGATCAATGGCCAAAAGGTTTGGACCTCTTATGCCGACCAAGCGGATTGGATTTTCTGCCTCGTGCGCACGGACAAATCCGTCAAACATGAAGGCATCAGTTTTCTGGTCTTTGATATGCAAAGCGAAGGCGTGGAAGCGCGGCCGATCAAACTCATCTCAGGGTCTTCCCCGTTCTGCGAAACCTTCTTCACCGATGTGAAAGTGCCGAAAGACCAATTGGTCGGCAAACTCAATGGCGGTTGGACCATTGCCAAACGGCTATTGCAGTTTGAGCGCTCTTCCATCTCTGCGGGGGGCTTTGGCGGCACAGGCGGCTCCGGCATCCTGCCCCCACAAGACTATGCCAAACAGCATGTCGGCGTCGACGAAACCGGCCGCATCGCGGATGGCGATATGCGGGCGCGGATCACCGACCATTTGATGTATGCCAAAGCCTTTAGTCTGACCGTCCAACGCTCGACTGAAGAGGCGAAAGCCGGCCAAGAGGTCGGTCACACCGCCTCAATCATGAAATATGCCGCGGCGAAAATGAACCAAGACAAGTGCGAACTCTTGGTTGAAGCGCTTGGCACAGATGGCCTCGGCTGGGAGGGCGAAGGCTTTGCCGACGACGCCAAGAAGGCCACACGCGGTTGGCTGCGGTCAAAAGGTAATTCGATCGAAGGCGGCACCAGCGAGATTAATTTGAACGTCGTTGCCAAACGCGTTTTAGGTCTGCGGGAGCACCAATAATGAGTTTTATCCTGTCTGAAGACCAACAAATGCTGCGCGATACGGCGCTGTCATTTGCGCGCGATGAAATGCCCGTCACACGCTTGCGCGAGCTCCGAGATGGCGGCGCCAATGGCATTGATGCGACCACGCACGGGAAATTGGCCGAGCTTGGCTTTTTCGGCGTGCTGGTGCCGGAAGAATATGATGGCGTCGGTCTCGGCATGGTGGCGATGGGCCAAATCATGGAAGCGCAAGGACGCACAATTGCGGCCACCCCGCTTTTGCAAACCGCGGTGCTCGGCACCAGTGTTTTGACGCTGGGCGGGTCTGAAGCGCAAAAAACCGAATATTTGCCGAAAATTGCCAGCGGCGCGCTTACCGTCGCTTTGGCGGTTGACGAAGGCACGCATCACGCGCCGCTGAGTGTCGCGACTGAAGCTGAACGCAATGGCCAAGGCTATACGCTCAATGGGGCCAAACGCTATGTCACAGACGGGCATTATGCGGATCTTTTTATCCTCGCCGCCCGGACCTTTGGCGAGCCCGGTCAAGCGCATGGACTCAGCCTATTTTTGATCCCCAAAGACGCCGATGGACTGACCGTGCAGGCTTTGAACACTGTCGACTCACATGGCGCCGCGCACCTGTCTTTGGAAGACGTCGCGGTCAGCGAAGACCACGTGATTGGCGCGGTGGATGCGGGCTGGGAGATTTTGGAGCCGGCGCTCGATCGGGGTCGCATCGCTTTGGCCGCCGAAGCGCTCGGCTCAGCGCAAGCGGCGTTTGATATGACGCTGGACTATCTGCAAACCCGCAAACAGTTCGGGCAGCTGATCGGCTCATTCCAAAGCTTGCAGCACCGCGCCGCGAAAATGTTTACAGAGCTGGAGCTGACCCGATCCTGCATCTCAGCGGCGCTGTCCGGCGTCGATGAAAACCGCAATGACATTGCTGAGCTGGCCAGTCTGGCGAAAGCCCGCGCCGCCGATTTGATCCATTTGGTGTCGAACGAGACCGTGCAATTCCATGGCGGCATTGGCATGACCGACGCGCATGATAGCGGGCTCTATATGAAGCGGGCGCGCGTACAAGAAGCCCTGCTCGGCG
The DNA here is from genome assembly GCA_039815905.1 of Pseudomonadota bacterium. Lineage (GTDB taxonomy): Bacteria > Pseudomonadota > Alphaproteobacteria > Caulobacterales > Hyphomonadaceae > Henriciella. Next base: position 4,596 of record JBCBYJ010000039.1, read on the forward strand.
GGGCGAGCTTTCACCGTGACCGCTTTGCCAAGCTGAACGGCTTCTAATCGCAAGGCGGATTGACCTGCAAAGCCAGACCTGACTAGGCTCCTCTTGAAGAGTTCAAGGGGGGGCCTTTTGGTTCGTTTCATTCTTTTTTTCTGCGTTTTGGTTTTGCTCGCATTTAGTCTATGGGCAGTGCAATTGAGCCCAGTGGCTTGGGCTGGGATCGCCCTGTTCGGGGCCCTTAGCGCGCTCGGCTTAAGCGATCTGTTTCAGACCCGCCAGACCTTATGGCGCAACTTCCCGCTGCTCGGGCGCTTGCGCGGGGTCGCCGAAACGCTTCGGCCTTTTTTCCGGTCTTATATGGTTGAGAGCGCAATTGAAGGACGACCGTTTAATCATGAAGCGCGCAATATGATTTATCGACGGGCGCAAAATGTCTCCTCGGTCGAGCCCTTTGGCAGCCACTTGGATATAGAAACCGCGCCGCATGAATGGGTCGCCCATTCGATCGCGGCGGCGCATCCAGAGCTGGAAGATCCGCGCGTCCTGGTCGGGGCGCCGGGCACAGCCAAGCCGTATTCAGCCAGCGTCCTCAATATTTCGGCGATGAGCTTTGGTTCGCTCGGCGCGCATGCCATTGAAGCGCTTAATCGCGGCGCTGCCAAAGGCGGCTTCTTCCACGATAGCGGCGAGGGCGGCGTGTCGCGTTATCATAAAGCGGGCGGCGGCGACTTGGTCTGGGAGCTTGGCTCGGGCTATTTTGGCTGCCGCAATAAGGATGGCAGTTTTGACCCTGTGCAATTTCAAGAGACCGCTCAGCTCGACCAGGTCAAAATGATTGAGGTCAAGCTGAGTCAAGGCGCAAAGCCTGGCCATGGCGGGGTCTTGCCCGGCGCGAAAGTGACGCCCGAAATCGCAGAAGCGCGCGGCATTGCGATTGGCGAAACCTGCTATTCACCGGCCCATCATACTGCCTTTGATACGCCCATCGGCCTGATCGAATTCCTGCAGCACTTGCGCGAACGCTCGGGCGGCAAACCCGTCGGGTTTAAGCTTTGCATCGGCAATCGCTGGGAGTTTTTGGCGATCTGCAAAGCTATGCTGGAGACTGGCCTGAGGGCGGATTTCATCGTTATTGACGGCGCTGAAGGCGGCACGGGCGCGGCGCCAGCGGAGTTTCTCGATCATGTCGGCGCACCGTTGCGGCCAAGTCTGATCCTCGCCCGCAATGCGCTGATTGGCTGCGGGCTGAAAGATGAGATCAAGCTCGCCGCCAGCGGCAAACAAGTCTCGGCCTTTAATATGGCAACCTCGCTGGCGCTCGGCGCGGATTGGATCAACACCGCGCGCGGCTTCATGTTTGCGCTCGGCTGTGTGCAGTCTCTGCGGTGTCACAAGAATACCTGTCCCACGGGCATTGCGACATCCGATCCAGGCCGTCAGCGCGGACTGGTGGTCCGTGATAAAGCCGATCGGGTTTATCACTTCCATAAGAATACCGTCGCCGCGTTGATGGAAGTGGTCGGCTCAGCCGGGTGTCAGCATCCCAGCGAATTGGCGCCGCACCATATTATGCACCGATTGACAGCGCAGGCGGCCATTGCCGCAGATCAGCTTTACCCGCTCTTGGCACCGGGCGCGCTCCTCGACGACGCAGCCAGCACACCGCTCGCCAAGGATTGGGCAAAGGCGCAAAGCCGCAGTTTTGCACCGAATGAGAGTTAAGCTTCGTGCGGGCTGATCGCGCCGGAATCTTCTCGGCGGCGGATCATATAGGAGACGACAAAAGCGCCGACCATCTTGCCGATCACGAAGACGATCCAATTGGCAATATTGAACGTGTCCCCGACCGCTTCACCCAGATTGTAATGACGCGCCAGCCCGGCCCCATACAAGAAAATCGTCGTATCGATCGGCGCCGCGACGGCGCTCGAAATCACAATCCGCGTCGACAAGCGGTATTTTGTAAAGGTGAAAAGCAACCAGTCGAAAAATTCCGAAATCGCAAAGGCCAGACCAGAGGCCAGCGCGATGACCGGCCAGGCATAATAGAAGGACCAGCCAATCGCAAAGGCCATACAGACCAAAACGCGCTGGTGCATTTCACGCTGGACGAAATCGCGAACGACGAAGACCAGGCCGGTAATCAAGGTCATCGGATGCAGGAGCAGACTGCCGGGCGTGCGCTCTTGCCCTGGCCACATCAGATTGAACCCGCCGGCGAATTCCAAGTTCGGAACCACGGCGAACGACCAGTTTAAAAAGGGAATCATCGCCACATATAAAAACGCCCAAGCGCGACCGCCGAGCGAGTAGATCAGATAGAACAGCGCGGCCATGCCCAAGAGGACAATCAACAAATCGTCCGGGTTTCCATTCGTCAGGGCGCCGACGAACCCATTATAAATATCGACAATCATTGCAGTCCAATCCCAATCAGAATGACAGTTGCTCTTAAGGGGCAAACCCCCCTAAGCCATCACCTAGCGTGGATTGTCCAGAGGAGTAGGCGTTGAATCCAGCCATAAAGCTGTGCTTGATCGTTGCGCGGTCGCGAAATGGCGTGATTGGCAGAGATGGCGACTTGCCCTGGCGTCTGTCGGATGATCTTGCTCACTTCAAGCGCACCACCAAAGGCTGCCCGATCATTATGGGACGTAAGACCTGGCAGAGCTTGCCGCGCCGACCGCTGCCCGGGCGCGACAATATCGTCCTCAGCCGGGATGGTACGTATCGCGCAGACGGCGCGCGCGTGTACACCGAGGTCAAAACCGCCATTGCGGCGGGAAAAGCTCTGACGCAGGCGGCGCAGAAAAGCGAGTGCTTCATCGTTGGCGGAGAGGCGATTTATGCCGCGACTCTGCCCTATGCGGATCGCCTCTATTTAACCGATGTCGAGATCGACTTAGAAGGCGATGCCCTGTTCCCCGCCTTTGACGAGGCGATGTTTCAGGAAACGTCGCGCGTGCCGTTCGCCCAGGACGCCAAGAATGAGCATGCGTTTCGTGTGCGGGTTTTGGACCGCCTCGCCTAAAGCTTGCGCGTAAGGGTTTGGCCGTCCACACTTGGGTCAAGTTTGGAGGCGCGCATGCAGTTTGAAACGGTCGCACAAGATCTCGCCTTTCCCGAAGGCCCGGTCTGGATGGAAGATGGCTCGATCATATTGGTCGAGATTGCCAAAGGCTGTATCACCCGGATTTGGGGGGATGGGAAAACTGAGCGGATCGCGCAGACGGGCGGCGGGCCAAATGGCGCGGCGATCGGGCCGGATGGGGCGCTATGGATTTGCAATAATGGCGGCTTCATCTTCCATCAGCGCGACGGGCTCATGATCCCCGGCAATTGCCCCGATGACTATTCAGGCGGGCGGATTGAGCGGATTGATTTAGGCACCGGCAAAGTCGAGCGCGTCCTCGATACCGTTGCAGGTCATCGGTTGAAAGGCCCGAATGATTTGGTCTTCGATCGCGCCGGCAATCTCTATTTCACCGATCATGGCAAGACCTATTCGCGTCATCGCGATTTTGGCGGCCTGTTCTTTCTGGCGGCCGGCGCTGACGACGCAGTGGAGTTGGATCACCATCATACGTCGCCAAATGGGGTCGGCCTGTCACCGGACGAAGCCACGGTTTATATGGCGGACACGATGACGGCTCGGCTCTGGGCGTTTGATCTCGCCGCGCCGGGCGAGCTCACGCGCGCCACGCCCTTCACACAAGGCCGCGTTGTCGCGACCATGCCGGGCTTGCAATATTTTGACAGTCTCGCCGTGGCCGCTTCGGGCAATATTTGCGTCGCGACGATTTTAAATGGCGGGATTACGACCATTACGCCGGACGGCGATCACAGCCATATCCCATTTCCCGATCCGTTCGTGACCAATATTTGTTTTGGAGCCGATGGTCTGAACGACGCTTGGGTCACACTTTCAGGCACCGGAATACTGGCCAAGTGCAGATGGCCAGAACCAGGATTGAAGCTCAACTATTACGCTTGATGCGGCGCTATTTCAGCACACCACGAAAGCTCACTTCGCCCATCGACGCTGCCGGGATGGGGGTTTCGAACGTCCACTGAATGTGGGTGATCTCCTCCGCCGTGGCGAGCCGCGCGCCTTCAGCTGAGGCCATGATCAGCTCGTCCCGCGCCGCATAATTGAGACCGCCATCGGCAGAATAGGTCACGAGATTCGCTGGTCCATCTGCTGACGCTTCGACATACGTCACTTCACCCGGCACGGGCATGGTCAGACTGACCGCCTCCGCCGCAAGGGCGCCATCATTTACATAGGTCAGGCGATAGCGGACCTCGTCGCCAGGTGCGACCTCTTCAGCCGGGACATAGGTTCGGATCTCTTGTCCGTCCGCATCCAGACTGATCGTCGCCTTTTCAACGGTTTGTACGGCTTTTAATCCATTCGCAAAAGCTGGCAGGGCCAGAATGCCATAGACGCTCACGGCAATCGCAATTGTGCGTAGCATGTTCAATCTCCAAAACACGGTTTTCTATTCTTATGAGCCCAGAATGCGCGGGTTCGATTAAACAGTGCTTAAAATGCTGTAAAAATGGCGACCCTGACGCGAAAAATGCCGCCTGGCGTGCGCCTTAAGGTGAGCCATTGGGGGGGGCCTAAGCAGAAATATAAAAACCGGCGTCTGGTTCAAATTTGCCCTGCGCCGCCACCGGTCTTGGAAGTAAGTTATCCGAGCGTCTCTATTATCAGAGTTCAAGGGATTTATTTTTGTGCCTTCGCATTTTTTAAGTTTTAAAACGCCAAGCGGGTCCTAAACGATAGAGGGTGCAGTAATGGCAAGGCTTGATATTAAGGACCGCGTCCTTAGACGGTTCACGCGTCGCCCGAAAAAGCTTGTCTCTACGAGTGCGGTCGGCCTCCTCCTCACAGGGGTCGCTGAAGGCCAGGAAGGTGATCCTGGTATCGCCATTGACAGCCTTGAGTCGCTCGACAGCTGGCGCCTGCTAGAAACCGGCGATTTGGAACTCGTGTTTGAGAACGGGTCTGTACAGATTGTCCGCGCGGTTGATTTCACGCTTGTGGATGGCACCTATTATATTTCTCAAAGCCTTGCCGACGAGATTCTGGCCGCTGTTGAAGGCGATCGTTCGGACATTGTACCGTTTATGTTGGGCTTTAGCAGCGGCTTAGTCGGCCTCGTCGTCCTGTTGGAAGGAGATGACGACAACCCGCCCGCGCCCGACGTGCCGGGACCCGATCCAGATGTCGCCCCCGTCATCACCAGTGACCCCGCCGCCTCTGTGCCCGAGGACCAGACGGCGGCGCTGACCGTCGTCGCCAGTGACGCCGATGGCGATGTCATCTCCTATGCGATTAGCGGCGGCGCCGATAGCGATCTCTTCTCGATTGATTCGAGCACAGGTGAAGTGACGTTCAATGACGCGCCGGACTTTGAAAACCCGGTAGATAATGGCACGGACAATATCTATAATATCGTGGTCAGCGCGACCGCGAATGGTGAGACGGTCACGCAGGAAGTTGCGATCACCGTGACCAACGCGGATGAAGCGCCGGTCTTTACCAGTTTGCCGACAGTCTCCGTTGCGGAGAACCAGACATCTGCCCTGATCGTTCAGGCCACGGATGCAGATGGCGATCCTGTGACTTATGAGATCATTGGCGGCGCTGATATCGCCCTTTTCTCGATCGATTCTGCGACGGGTGAAGTGACGTTCAATGACGCCCCAGACTCTGAAAACCCCGGTGATGACGGCACCGATAATATCTACAATATCCAAGTCAGCGCGACGGCGAATGGCAAAACGGTCACGCAGGATATCGCGATTACCGTCGCGGCCAGCGATGCGGATGGTGACACGATCTCCTAGCGGCGGCGTTGATCGCGACCTGTTCTCGATCGATTCTGCGACGGGTGTGGTGACGTTCGATACCGCGCCGGACCATGAAAACCCTGCTGATGCTGACACGAATAATGTCTACAATATCCAAGTCAGCGCGACGGCGAATGGAAAGACGGTCACCCAGGATGTTGCGATCACTGTGACCAATGTGGATGACAATGACCCCGTCATCACCAGCTTGCCGACCGCGTCTGCGGCGGAGATCCGTTTAATCAACGCGCAGTTTGGGAAGAAATTGGTTTCATCCATATTCTGACAAAAGAGATTTGGGATCAGCACCCATGCTGCGCTTTTGCATGTTCGGCGGAGTTTGCGACGGAGTTTCCAAACACCTATGGCGCTTTGCTCAAATCCATCATTGATGCCACTCAATATGCCGCAAGGCCGGAAAATCGTAAGGAAATCTCTGCAGCTATTTCGCCGACAAACTATCTGAACCAGCCTGTTCCTGTGGTGGAACAGGTGCTGACCGGACGCTTCGCTGATGGTTTAGGAAATGTTGTTAATGTCCCCGATCGCATCGATTTCGATCCCTTCCCTTGGCATTCCATGGGGGTCTGGATTCTCACTCAAATGAAGCGCTGGGGATATATCGAAGGAAGTATCGACTACAAAGCCGTAGCTGAACAGGTCTATCTCGCAACCGACTGCAGGAAGATCCTGCAGGATCTCGGCTATGACGCCCCCGACGAGACTTACAAGTCCCACACAATTATGGGCAAGACATTCGATCATGCGGACCCGGATGGATATCTTGCCTCATTCGACATTGGTAAAAGGTAGGGTCGAGTTATGGTGTCGAATG
>JBCBYJ010000003.1:0-35223 GCA_039815905.1 Pseudomonadota bacterium
GGCGGCCTTGGATGGCCAGTGGTTGGGTGCCCATTCGCTTGCCCCGTCTGATATCGCGGGTGTTGTTGGCCTTTCGGGCCCTTACGATTTTCTTCCGCTCGATTCGGACAGCACCGTCGCAAGTTTTGGTCACGTTGAAGCAGGAAAGCCCCTTGAGGCCACTCAGCCAATAAACCTGATCGTAGACAATCAACCACCCATGATGCTGATCCATGGCGAGAAAGACACGCTGGTGGGCATGCGCCATTCGCGTGATCTCGGCAGCATCCGTCACTGTGCCGAGCACGTTCGACATATGGGTCACCGCGACCATTCGCGTCTTCTCAGATAAGACCGCTTGCAGCGCGTCCATATCCAGCGCGCCGGTCTCGTCAACGTCGACCCATTTCAATACCGCGCCATAGCGTTCGCGCAAGAAATGCCAGGGCACAATATTGGAGTGGTGCTCCATAATCGAGAGTACAATTTCATCGCCGGGCTGGATCTCATGCGCGATCCCATTGGCGACGAGATTGATCGCTTCAGTGCCGCCTTTGGTGAAAATGATCTCATCCACAGACCCGGCATTGATAAAGGCGCGGACTTTTTCGCGCGCCCCTTCATAGGCTTCGGTGGTTTCGTTCGCCAAAGTGTGAAGACCGCGATGGACATTGGCATAGGCGGTGCGCGCCTGGTCTGAGATCGCATCCAGAACGGCGTCTGGCTTTTGCGCGCTGGCAGCATTGTCGAAATAGACCAAGGGCTTGCCGTTCACGTCCCGAGAGAGAATGGCAAACTCAGCCCGAACGGCGTCAAGGTCCAAGGGCCGGCTCATCGCACCGACTCCGCCAAAAACGCGCGCGCCGAGGTCAACAAGGCTTCGTGGACAGTTTCGCTCGCCGCATCCAGCGCTTCGGCAATAAAGGCTTCTGTCAACAGCGCACGCGCTTGCGCCTCTGGGATGCCGCGCTGGCGCATATAGAAGAGTTGGTTGGCGTCGAGCGCCCCAGATGTGTTGCCATGCGCGCATTCCACATCATCGGCATAGATTTCCAGCTCTGGCTTGGCGAAAACTTCCGCGCCGTCTTCGAGCAGAAGCGCTTGATGCTGCATGTCCGCATCGGTGTATTGGCCGACGGTTCGGGGCACATGAAACTTGCCCTGGAAGACCCCCGTGCCACCGTTCAAAACAGCGCCTTTGGTCACTTGCCGCGTCACCGAAGAGGGCGCGCCGTGGCGGACATGACTGGTAAAATCCGCATGATGGCCCGCTGCGCACAGATACGCGCCGTTCAGCACCGCATGCGACCCGCTTTCTTGATGAGTCAGCCGCGTTTCAAGTCTTGCGACTTTGGCACCAAAGGCGAGCGCGGTCTGGTGATAGTTTGACCGATCGCCAAGATGCACCAAGGCCGTAATCGCTTGCGCCTCATCAGCGCTGCCACGTTGCAAAACGGTCCGGCGGACAGATCCGCCCTCTTGCATGCCAATCTCAATCAAGAATGAGGCAAATCCCGCCCCGCCCAAATGACTCTCGATCAAGTCGAGGCTTGCGCCTGGTCGCACAATCACCGCCACGCGGACAAAATTGGTCTCATCGCGGTCGCCGCGCGTGACAATATGGAGGGGCGTTTCAGTCGGCTCTGTCACCTCAATGATCAGCGTATCCACGCCGCCAACCCGTCCGGCCAACGCGGCGGTCATGGCGCCAAGCGGCACCTCTTCGGCATCGCCAAGGGCTTGCGCGTCTTCGCGTTGATGCAGATTGATCCCCGTGGGCAAAGCATTGGGACGCTCCATACCCGTTGGTGTAAAGGTGATCACCGGATGGTCTTGGGTCGGCAGAGCTTCGACCTCGCTGGGATGCGTAGAGGCTTCGATTTGGCTGAGCGTTGCTCTAAAGTCGGTCCACTTCCAGGCTTCCATGCGGCGGTGCGGCAGACCGGTTTCAGCAAACGCCTCAAACGCGCGCTCACGCTGACCGCTCTCAGGCAACATGGCATAGCGCGCAATCAGTTCTAGCTCAGCCGGACCAGGATTGCGGAACTTGCCTTTCAGGGCGTCAATTGACAGGGCCACTATGCCGCCTCTCCGAGCACGCCATCATACCCCTCTTCTTCAAGCCGAAGTGCCAGTTCTGGTCCGCCAGTCTTGATGATCTTACCATTCGCTAGGACATGCACTTTGTCGGGCTTGATGTGATCCAAGAGGCGCTGATAATGGGTGATCACCAACATGCCCCGCTCGGGGCTGCGCAAAGCATTGACGCCATCGGCGACGGTGCGCAGGGCGTCAATGTCCAAGCCGGAATCGGTTTCGTCCAGAATCGCAAAGCGCGGTTCAAGCATCATCATCTGAAAGATTTCGAGCCGCTTCTTTTCTCCACCCGAAAAGCCAACATTGAGCGGGCGCTTCAACATGTCGGCATCAAGATTAAGTTGTTTGCCGATCTCCCGGGATTTCTTGATGAAATCTGGCGCAGAGATCTCGACCTGGTCGCGCAATTTGCGCTGCGCATTCATGGCGGTGCGTACGAAGGTCATCACCGGCACACCTGGAATTTCGACCGGATATTGGAAGGACAAGAATAGCCCCTTCGCGGCCCGCGCTTCCGGGTCCATGTCCAGCAGGTCATCGCCGTCCAGCTTAGCGCTGCCGCCGGTGACCTCATAGCCGTCTCGGCCCGTGAGGATGTAAGACAGAGTCGACTTACCCGCCCCATTCGGCCCCATAATCGCGTGAACCTCGCCCGCAGGCACGTCTAGAGACAGACCGGTGAGAATGGTCTTTGCCTCGTCCTCTTCGCCAACGGTGGCAGTGAGATTTTGCAAGTTTAACATGTGGCGCATGTAGAGGCTCCAAAGCAGATTTCAAAGGGTGAATTGCCACACTTGGTCACTTTACTGACGCACGTTTCGAGCCCCAGCGGCGCCACGACATCAAGCGCACGAAGCCGCGCGCCCTTCCCGGCCTTGAATTTTCGCATCCGCCTTGAAAAAAGGGGCGCGAACTCTTATTGTTTATCAATAAGGATCAAGCCTTAAAAATAAGACTAAAACTGAAGACAAGGAATTTTGTAATGTGGCTGTTTTTGCTCTGGTGGTGTGTCGATGATCATCTCGCCGAAGCCCTCAACACGCCGGGTCTCGGAGAGCTGCCGATTTGGGTGCCGCTCATCCTATCTCTGGCATTTTCGTTCACGTTTAGCCGGTCGGTCAAAGACTAGGGCGCGCGGCGTTCAGCCTGCCCAGCCGCGCCGATCCATGTCCAACAGGTCCCGCCCGCTCAGGGCTTTGTCGAGATCGACTTCGGTCATCAGCAATTGCGCGATGAAGTGGACGCTCTCTTCTTGACCGTAAAGGACCCGTTTTAGCGCCGTATTGATCGGCGTTGCAGCGCCTTGTGGCCCGACCAGGATGAAGGTGTCTAGTCCGGGGTCTTGGCCATAATGTTCGGCAAAAGCCGGGTTCGCGGCGAGAAATGTGTCAAAACGCTGCCATTGCCAATCAAGCTCAGAATGGGTGCGGATCACTTGGCCGAGATAGAGCCCGGCAAACATCACTGAATTGTCGCCGCGACCATCGAACACTAAGATCTCGCCGGCCCGACCAGTCTCACTTTGCAATTTATTGATCGTGTGAATATCCGCCAGCCATGCGTCGATGAGCTTCAGACTCTGCACCGAATAATCGAGCTGCACGCGGTCCAAACGGTTTGGCAATAAGATCAACTGGTCACCCTCTTCGCTCATAAACTGAGCGAGCGCGGCCTCTATGTCCTGGACCTGAACCATCGGCGCCGCTGGCGCTTCTGACAAAACAGCTGATCGCGTCGCGCTTGTCGGGGTCGCGCACGCCATCAGCATGATCAGCATAATGGTCACAGCCGCGAGCCAGAAGCGGGTCATTTTCATCACTTTTCGTGTCTCAGGCGAATTCATGGACCTAACGGAGCAAATGTCGTGCCGCCAAGGCGCGTGCCCGTCAAGCAAGCGCCCTCAAGGGTAGGCGCTGCGTTGCCCCGCCTAGAGTTGGTCCAATTTCGGCGTCTCACCCTCGGCGCCCATCCAGGCGTCTTCGAACAGAGCTTTGGCATACGCCGCAGAACGCGTATCACCTTGCAATCGATAGGCTTCTGAGAGGCCATAGAGCGCATACGCATTGTTCGGGGCTTTGATCAGCGTCTTGAAGAATTCCCGCTCGGCCCGGTCATATTGCCGGTCCATTAGCAGCAACATGCCAAGGGTTTGCCGGGTCGGATAGTACCACCAGGTCGGTTCAAAATAGGGCAATGCAGACTCAGCGGCGGATGCGGACTCAAGTCGATCAATGGCACCTTCAAGATCGTTTTGACTGGCCAGAATGCGCCCTTCTAAAGTGAGCCCTGCAACCTCCATAATGCCCATCATCGGGACGCCATACAGGTCGACATAATCATTGATATTGCCCGCATCGGCGAGCGTGTTAAGGGCGCTCAACTCTGCGGTTGCGCCATCGACATCGCCGCGATGTGCCAGCACTGTGCCGCGCACATAATGCCAAGCGGTCCGCATATAGAGATGTCCTGCCGCCGGCTCGGGCGTTTCAAGCACGACCTCATCTGGCGCAAATAAAAGGTCGCTAAACAGTTTCGACGCGGCGATATGCTCCCCAAACGGGTTGAAGCTGTCTGGATCGAGCTTGGCGATGGTCGCCACTTTTTCCGCCATCTGTGTGGCGGTTGCGGCATCGCCCGCAAATTGTGAGCTTGCGACGACAAAATGCACATTATGCGGATAATAGATCGCGCCATAAATATCGGCATTTGCGCTCTCGGCCATATAGGCCTCATCGGCGGCAATCGCGGCCACATTCGCGGCTTGAGATTTCTTCCACCGCCCGAGACGCAAATAGATGTGCGACGGCATATGGACCAAATGCCCAACTCCAAGCGATTTGGCGGCGAGTCGGTCCGCGTAAGGCTCCGCTCCAAATGGATCGACTGAGGATTCCTTGATGTGGATATAGAGATGGATGGCCGGTGCGAAATGTGGATCAAATGTCAGCGCGGTCTCGATCATCTCTAAGGATCGCCCTGTGCGCCCTTTCGGCACTCTTCCCCCGGCTTGCCAGTAATCCCAAGGCTGGGTGTCCATATTGGCTTCAGCCGCCAGCGAGAGCACCCATTTATCGGCCGGGAATTGACGCGCCACTGCGTCCATTGCCTCGGCATAGGCTGCGGCATTCTCAATCACGGCCCGCGTATCGGTCTCGCTATAGCGTTTACCAAGCGCCTTAATCAGGGCTGCTTCGCGATCACCAACCCCTTCCAACCGCGCCATCGCCGCTTGCGCCGCGATTAGACCCGCGGCGCCGCGGCTTGGATCGTACGGATAATTGATATTGCTGCCAAAAGAGAGCCCCTCGCCCCAATAACACATGGCGCAATTTGGATCGCTGGCTTGGGCTTTGCGGAAAGACGCAATCGCCTCGTCATGATTGAAATTGGCCATATGGGCGAGGCCATGATCAAACCAAAGCTGCGCCTCACGGCTGGCGGTTGAAATCGGATAATGGAAATGCTCCACCACATCGCCCGGCAATCGGAAGGGCGCGTCATAATTAAAGCTCGCCGCAAGCTCGCTCGGTGCTTGAACGCTCGCCGGTGGCGCGGATTTACCGCTGCACATGCTTTGCGACAGAGTCAGCGGATCGATAAAGGGGGGCGTCTCTTCAGCGGTTTGCGTGGCCTCTTCGGTGACGCAAGATGCCAGAGCGAGCAGGCTCAACGCAGCGCTGGCCTGTAACAAAGATTTGAATGTCATAGTGTGTCCTCCCGGGCGGGAGTATATCACACATTCTCAAAATTTTTGAGACGACGCGTCGCCGCCAAACGCGTGATTGGGATCGTGGCCTAACCGACACTGCCTTCAAGGCTGACTTTCAACAGGCTCTGCGCCTCGACCGCGAACTCCATTGGCAGCTCTTGCAGCACTTCGCGCACAAACCCGTTGACCAGCAGCGCCACGGCTTCTTCTTCGCCGACGCCGCGTTGGCGGACATAGAACATTTGGTCATCGGACAATTTGGTCGTCGTCGCCTCATGCTCGAGCTGCGCATCGGCGCGGCGGTTCTCGACATATGGCACAGTGTGCGCGCCGCAGCGATCGCCGATCAATAGGCTGTCGCATTGGGTAAAGTTGCGCGCTTTCTCAGCCTTTTTGTGAACGGAGACCAGACCGCGATAGGTATTGTCAGACTTGCCCGCGCTAATCCCTTTCGAGATGATCCGCGAGCGCGTGCCCTTGCCGAGATGGATCATTTTCGTGCCGGTATCGGCCATTTGCCGTCCATTGGTGACAGCGATCGAGTAAAACTCGCCAACACTCTCATCGCCGCGCAAAACACAGCTTGGATATTTCCAGGTCACCGCCGAACCGGTTTCAACCTGCGTCCAACTGATCTTGGAGCGCGCACCGCGGCAATCGCCGCGCTTGGTAACGAAATTATAGATGCCGCCTTTGCCATTCTCATCCCCAGGCCACCAATTCTGGACCGTCGAGTATTTGATCTCAGCATCTTCGAGCGCGACCAATTCAACCACCGCCGCGTGGAGTTGGTTTTCGTCACGCATTGGGGCGGTGCAGCCTTCCAGATAAGAGACATAGGCGCCCTTATCCGCAACGATTAGCGTGCGTTCAAACTGGCCGGTATTTTCGGCATTCATCCGAAAGTAAGTGCTGAGTTCCATCGGACAGCGCACCCCTGGCGGAACATAGACAAATGTTCCGTCGGAGAATACGGCGCTGTTCAGTGTGGCGAAGTAATTATCCGATTGCGGCACGACGGTGCCGAGATATTTCTTCACCAATTCCGGATGCTCATGCACAGCTTCCGAAATCGACATAAAGATCACGCCTGCTTTTTTAAGCTCTTCGCGGAAGGTCGTGGCGACAGAAACTGAGTCAAACACCGCATCCACTGCGACTTTCGGACGATCATTCTCCGTGCGCGCTTCGATGGCCGTGGCCGCCGCGCCCTCAACCCCCAGCAAGACCTCGGCCTCGCGCAACGGGATGCCGAGCTTTTCATACGTCTCTAAGATTTCTTTTGGGACATCCTCAATCGACTCATATTTCGCCCCGGCTTTTGGCGCGGCGTAGAAATAGATATCCTGATAATCAACCGGATCATACCGCACCATGGCCCAGTCCGGCTCATCCATCGTGAGCCAGCGCTCATAGGCTTTCATTCGCCATTCCAGCAGCCATTCGGGCTCGCCTTTTTTGTCGGAGATGAATTTAACAATCTCTGGATTGAGGCCTTTGGGCGCATACTCGGTTTCAATCTCGGTCGAAAACCCAGCTGAATAATTTTCAGACTCCAGCGCTTTCGCCGCTGCGACGGTGCCTTCATCAATACTGTCTTTGACCTTGACGTCCACGCAATCATCCTCGTGTTCTTCGATGCCGCCGCAGCAATCCATGACGTGCTCCTAACTCTCCGCTCCAATATGGGGCAGTCGCACCAAAATTTCACCCCTAATCGGTCGCAAGCGGTGCGATTGTCGCGTTTATGAGCCTGGAGCGTTAAGCGCGACCGGGATCATCACTTCATTTCGGCGAAATGGCGCCGGCACATAAGGCGCGTCATAGCCGGCAAATCGCGGCGGTCCGATGGCGGAATAGCCTCGCTCTGCGATCCAAGTTTCGAGCGCGGTGCGTTTGCTTTCAAACGTACCCTGCCGCCCAGACCCTGCAAAGCGCAATGTCGCGAGCAACTCACCTGGCACTTCGCGAAGGGTGACATCCGGATTGTTCGGCACGGGCAGCGTCGCCATGGTCCATTCGGAGGGCATAATAAAAGCAACCGTCCACAGGTCGTCTTCGAGCGTTCTTATCACCCGCGCGGTCATCGATATCTGTTCCGACTTCACGCGCGTGACAGGCGCCGTCATGTCGATTTTGGTGCGTGTCGTATTGTTGCCGAAAATAAAATCTGCCAGTGGCCGAAACCCAGAATTGCCTGCCCGCCGCATATCGCCGGTAATTTCAACTTCGGCGACAATTGTTGGCGCATATTGGCGGATCTCATACTTGCCGTCTTTGACAACAATCTCGTGCGCCGGCTCCTCGGTCGCGGACGTGCTCATAGGCAATACCAGCAAAAAGGCGGCGACGAGCAGCAAAAGGTGCATGGCAAGATCTCCTTGTTCATACGCCTTTTTACGCGGCCGCGCCGCCATCGGATCTTGAAGCCTGAGCGCAGACTACCCGCGATGCAACGCACACAATTTGTTGCCGTCTGGATCACGCAAATAAGCCAGATACATCCGCTGGCCGCCGCCTTCGCGCCAGCCAGGTGGGTCTTCGATGGGCTTGCCGCCCGCCGCTTCGCCGGCTGCGTGCCAAGCGTCGGCCTGTTCAGGGCTGTCCATGGCGAAACCAATCGTCATGCCATTGCCGCTCGTGCAAGGGCCGCCATCAATCGGGGCGGTGACCAAGAAAATGCCGCCATTATACATGTAAACGAGCCGCCCTTTTGGATCGACAATCCCTGGCTTGCCGCCAAGCGCAGTGAAGGTGGCATCGTAAAAGGCTTTCGATTTCTCAAGATCGTTCGATCCGACCATCATGTGTGAGTACAAAGCGGTATCTCCTCTATTATCTTGCCCGGCTCGGCCAGTTTCGGCCCCGAGCGCGCGCACTAAGTGCAGAACGCGGAGGCAAGCTCAAGCTTTTTATCGCAAACACCAGAAGTCGCTCATGACAGACCGTGCAGCATCAGGCTGGCCGTCCGTATCGCGATGGCGGTTAAGCGGACTTGAGCACCGTGCGGCGCGCCGCTTCGAGCCAAGCCGTCGCGGTCTTGTCAAAATCCTCTGGCTGCGAGGCCCAGCCAAAACTCACGCGGACAGCGCTTTGCGCCAGCTCATCGCTCGCGCCCATGGCCGAGAGGACGAGGGAGCGTTTCACCTTGCCGCTTGAACAAGCCGAGCCGGATGAGACCGCCACCCCAGCTAAGTCCATCGCCATGACTTGGGTCTCGGCGCGAAACCCGCGAATGGCGAAATTCGACGTCTGGGCGAGCCGCTCTGTCCCGCGTCCAAACACCGTGACGTCTGCCTCGGAGATCAATTTCGCTTCCATCGCATCGCGATAAGTGGCGAGGCGTTGCAGGTTTGGCAGATCGCGTAACGCCGCTTCGGTGGCGGCACCAAAGCCTGCAATCCCGGACAGATTCTCGGTTCCGGAGCGCAAGGATCGCTCTTGCCCGCCTCCAAACAGGACCGGCTTGAGCGGCGCACCTGAGCGGACCCATAACGCCCCGATGCCTTGCGGCCCTCCTATTTTGTGTGCCGACAAGGCCAAATAGTCGACCCCGAGCAGTCCGACATTGACCTGGACCTTGCCAAGCCCTTGGACCGCGTCGCAATGGGTAAGCCCGCCCGCCTCGCGGACCAAGCGTGCCGCCTCTGAGACGGGCTGAATGATGCCGGTCTCATTATTCGCCAGCATCAAAGCAAGGATTGGCAGGCCGCTCTTTGCGCTGTCCCATTTGGCCAATCGGTCTTGCAGCCAATTGAGATCAATCATGCCAGCCTGGGTCACATAGGCCGTCTCAACAGGCACACCGGCATAGCCCGCATTCTTCGTCACCGCCTCATGCTCAATCGCTGAGACTAAGAGGGTGCAATCGCCGCTCAGTTGGGCGACGATTCCGTTCAAAGCGAGCGCGCTTGCCTCGGTGCCGCCGCTGGTAAAAATCACGTCTTGGGCGCGTGCGCCAATCGCCAGCGCAACTTGGCTTCGAGCTTGCTCTAAGAGCTTGCGCGCCGCGCGCCCTGGACCATGCACACTCGACGGATTGGCGCCAATATCAAGCGCCGCCAGCATGGCCTGTTTCGCCTCCGGACGCACCGGGGCTGTCGCATTGTAATCTGCATAGATCATGCGGTGCATATATCACTGTCGGATCGGGCCTGCAGAAAAATTTGCATTTGCCTGCAGAGATTCGCTATAGGCCGCGCTCGTTCTAGATTTACCGCCAGAAAGCGAGACAGACCGCCATGGCAGAAATGCTCATTCAAGGCCCACAAGGCCGGATCGAAGCGCGCTACACGCCGCCGCCTTATGAAGGCGCTTCAATTGCTCTTATTCTTCACCCGCACCCGCGTGCTGGGGGCACGATGCAGGATCCGATCACGATCCGCTTGTATCAAATGTTTGAAGAAAAAGGCTTTGGCGTTCTGCGGTTCAATACACGTGGGGTTGGACGCTCTCAGGGTGTGTACGATCAAGGCATTGGTGAACTGGAAGACGCCGCCTTTGTCCTCGACTATGTGGAAAATCTGACCGAGAGCCCGCGCTATGTCTGGTGCGCTGGCTATTCGTTCGGCGCTTGGATCACGCTTCAGCTGTTGATGCGTCGCCCAGAGATTGATGGCTTCTTGGCGATTGCCCCGCCAGCCAACCATTACGATCTGAGCTTTCTAGCGCCATGCCCGGCCTCTGGCCTGATCATTTCCGGTGAAGCCGACTCGATTTCCAAACCGTCTGATGTCGAACGCGCATTGACCAAAGTGCGCATTCAAAAAGGCGAAGAGATTGAGCGTGCCAGCATTCCTGGAGCCAATCACTTCTTCCAAGACAAGCATGATGAGTTGATCGAGATCTGCTCCGCCTATGTTGATCGTCGTCTTGTTGAGGATGAAGAAAAGCTTCGTCGCGAAGCTGAAGCTGCCGCCGCCAAAGCGGGCAGCCGCAAACCTCCGATCCCGCGGGCATTGCCGCTCAAGCCAGAAGACAATTCTCCGCAAGAGTAAAAACCTCGGCCCGGGCTCTACAACACGGCGTGAATCGGATAGCCCAAGGGCTGCGTTTCGCTGCGAGCCTTCATGCCCCCTCTATCTGTCAGTCTTAACCCTCACCCGGCGCATCCAAGCCCGGCGATTGATACAGTCGCCGTCTCGATCGAGCGCGCCGGGGCCGGGCTCACACTCGTCTATCGCGTGCAGGGTGATCTGGACCGTGTGCGCCTGCCAAGCGGGGAAAGCGGCGTCCGTCGCAACGGGCTTTGGCAACAGACCTGTTTCGAACTGTTTGTTCGAGATGGAAGCTCAGGCGGCTATATTGAGTATAATTTCTCGCCCGGCGGCGATTGGGCAGCTTATGCGTTTCAATCCTATCGAGACGGCGGTGAGCCCTTGACGTGCCGGCCGCCGACAATCGCTATGCGCCGATCGGATGATATCTTGCAAATGACGGCGGCGCTGTTCGACTTACCCGCATCGGTCGCCTCAAAAGCGTTACATTTAGGACCGACCGTGATTATAGACGCCATAGATGGCACGCGCTCATATTGGGCGCTGGACCATCTCAGCAAAGCCCCTGATTTTCACCAATCAAAGACCTTTAAATTCAGCCTGGATTAGACCATGAGCCTACAATTTGGGATTGACCGCCTTTTAAATGACGACGCGCTGAGAGCCCGCCTCGTGGGCAAACGGGTGGGCCTGGTCGGGCATCCGGCTTCGGTCACGGCGAACCTGGATCATTCGCTCTACGCCCTCGCAGCGATGCAGGATGTCAATGTCACGTGCGCTCTCGGCCCCCAACATGGCATGCGCGGCGAGAAGCAGGACAATATGATTGAGACCGAAGACTTCCTGGATCCTGATCTCGGCATTCCAGTCTTCTCGCTGTATGGCGCGCATCGGCGACCTACCGCGCACATGCTCGAGCCACTGGATGTGATTCTCTATGACCTGCAGGATCTCGGCTGCCGCATCTACACCTATGCGACGACGCTGCTCTATGTCCTAGAAGCCGCCGCAGCCCATGGAAAATCAGTTTGGGTTCTGGATCGCCCGAACCCGGCGGGTCGCCCGCTCGATGGTCTGACCCTTCGTGCGGGATGGGAAAGTTTTGTCGGCGCCGCAGAGTTTCCGATGGTGCATGGCCTGACCATGGGCGAACTGGGCGCTTGGTTTGTCGATCATTTGAAGCTCGATGTCGATTATCACGTGATCGAGATGCAAGGCTATATGCCGAACCAGGGACCTGGCTATGGCTGGCCGGTTGAGGCGCGCGCCTGGGTCAATCCGAGCCCGAATGCGGCCAGTCTCAATATGGCGCGCTGTTTTGGCGGCACTGTGATGATAGAAGGCACGACTTTGTCTGAAGGTCGCGGCACGACCCGCGCGCTCGAAGTGATCGGAGCCCCGGATCTCAATTCGACCGCGCTGATAGGCGAGATGTATCGCCTCGCACCAGACTGGCTGGCTGGCTGTAAGTTACGTCCCGCTTGGTTCGAACCGACCTTTCACAAACATGCCGGTCAGCTCTGCGAAGGCTTTCAGATCCATGCGGAAATGGACTTCTATGATCCGCGCGTTTTCAAGTCTTGGCGGGTGACGGCTTTGGCGCTGAAAGCCATTCGCGCGTTTTATCCGGATTATCCGATCTGGCGCGGGCTGGACTTTAAATATGAGTATACCGAAGGCCATCCAGCGATCGACATTATCAATGGCTCGGACGAACTCAGACTCTGGGTCGATGATGCCCACGCGACGCCTGGCGACTTGCAAATCACCTTGGATCAAGACCTAGAAGCTTGGCGAGAGACTTCGCGCGCCTATCATCTCTACACTTGATCGAAATCGCAGCGCCCTAAAAAATCACGGATTTATGCCCGGGCTTGGTTCTAAGGCGGGCTCAGTCGTGCTAACCGCGCCGCTGCACTAAGGACGCCGAGACCGCCGAGGACGCAAAGGACGAGTGTGATGAGCGACTATAAATCTGCATTCCTGCGCACGCTGGATGAGCGCGGCTATATTAAACAAGCCACCCACCAAGCTGAACTCGACACCTACTGCGAGACCGGCGTGCCGATTTGCTATTATGGCTGCGATGCGACGGCAGAGAGCCTGCATGTCGGGTCTTTGGTTGGAATCATGACGCTTCGGCATTTCCAACAAGCAGGCGGCAAGCCAATCGTTCTGATCGGCGGCGGCACGACGAAAATTGGCGACCCGACTGATAAAGAGAGCTCTCGTCCAATCCTGACCGAAGCCGAGATCGAGCGCAATGCAGCCGGCATTCGCAAAGCTTTTGAACCATTTCTGACGTTTGGCGACGGTCCGACGGACGCCATCATGGTGAACAATGACGATTGGCTAAGCTCAATCGGCTATATCCAATTTCTACGCGAGATCGGCAAACTCTTCACCATCAATACGATGGTCAAGCAGGACACCGTCGCGCGGCGCTTGCGCAATGAAGAGCCATATACATTCCTGGAGTTTAATTACACGCTCTTGCAAGCCTATGACTTCTTAGAATTGTTCAGAAAATTGGGATGCCAGATGCAAGTCGGCGGCTCTGATCAATGGGGCAATATTGTTGCTGGCGTGGACCTCATTCATAAGGCCGATGGCGGGCAAGGCTTTGGCCTCACTTGGCCGCTGATCGCGACGGCGTCAGGCGCCAAAATGGGCAAAACGGCCGAGGGCGCCGTGTGGCTGAACGCCGACAAAAGAAGCCCATATGATTATTGGCAATTCTGGCGCAATACGGAAGATGCCGATGTCGGGCGGTTCATGAAATTGTTCACAGAGTTCACCCTGGACGAAATTGCCGCATTTGAGGCTTTGGACGGGGCTGAGATCAATCAGGCGAAAATCGCGCTCGCCAATGCGGCGACGACGATGCTGCACGGCGAACAGGCGGCAAAAGACGCAGAAGCCGCGGCGAGCAAAGCCTTTGCGGGGGGCGGCGTCTCATCCGACCTGCCGACCTTTGAGCTTCCCAAAGCCGAGTTTGCCGATGGCCCGACGACCACCGCCCTTTTGCGCGCTGGTCAGCTGGTCGCCTCGAATGGAGAGGCGCGGCGCAAAATGAATGAAGGCGCCGTGCGGGTGAATGATGACAAGATCAGCGCCGATCAAACCCATGCCTGGTCCGATATCCTGTCCGAAGTCGAGGCCTTTAAAGTGCAAGTTGGCAAAAAGCGGATCGCGCTGGTCAAGCCTGTCTAATTATCCATCCCGCCCTGGGGTGGGCAAGATAAACTCATCATCCGGCAAGTCTGGCAGTTTCTCCGTCGGGGGCTTCAAGTTCGGATCAACGGGCAGCGAGTCCGGGATGGTTGTGTCGGACGGGTTCTCAAAGATCCGGCGCAGAATACCTGGCGTGACAGCGGAGAGCGGATTAACCGCGACTTGCGCCTTTTCCAAAGACCCGCTGACAGAATAAGTGATTGAGAAGATCCCTTCGCCCTGACGTCCGACAATCAAATCGCCAATGATCGGCACGCCGCCAAGCACAGAATTGACCCCAAAGCTCGGCACCAGAACGCCATCGAGATCGATGCCTTTGCCGTCAATGCCGACCCAACCATTCACCGTCAGTCCGAGCGCCGGACCGCTGGCCCGAGCGCCATCAAGCACATAGCGGCCACCGCCAATCGTGATCGGTGCCTCAATGCGCGAGAATAGAACCCCATCTCCGGCCAGCGTATCGGTCAACCCGCGCAAAGAGGCGAGCGACAGGACTTGCGTAAAGAAAGGCGCATTGATCAGCCGCGTGTCTTCGACCGTCGCGCGCAGGCGGGCGGGCGTGTCTTCGGTTGCCAAGGACCCGCGCAAATCCAAGATCCCGCCTTCAATGAAATCGACGCCAAAAAACGCGCTGGCCAAATAGCCCGCATCACTGGTTTTCAATTCCAGCGCCAAAGGTCGACCTTCGCCTTCATTGTTCAGATTGGTAATGAACGTCGCGCCTTCCTGCGTGTTGCCGCTGGCGCGCAATTGCTGAAACCCATCCGCTTTCGATGTGCGAACGGTCAATGCCGATCCGATCAATTCCAAATTCCGGCGCAGACGCAATCGGTCCACGGTCGCAACGAAGGACAGATCAAAACCTTCGGCGCCATCCTCGGTGCCGAATCCCCCCATCGCGCCAATCTCGCTCAATATCGCCGAAATATCTAAATAGGCCCCCGCAAACCGAACATCGAAACCGCCCGTACTGGTCCGTGCGATGCTGCCATTCACATCCAGCGAGTCTTCAATGAACAGGCGACGTAGCTCGAGCGACTCTAAGCGCCCATCATTGGATAGTCTCAGATCGCCGTCCAAAGAGGCCGTCTCCGCAGTGAACTTTAAAGCCGCGGCCTGTTCAGACAGATCACCTGTATAATTGAGCGTTGCCCGGGCCGTTTCGCCCGCCGGTTTGACCCAGTCGATTTCAGTAAGGTCCAAGCGCGCTTCGCTGAGATCAAACGCGAAGGTCCCGGTCTGCAATCCACCGGCACCAACTTTGCCTTGCATTTCAACTGGGATTTCGCCGGTCAAAAACGCTCGCCCAATCAAACCGAATACGTTCAGGACGTCCGAGGTTAGCACCGCTGTCGCCGACAAGTCAGCCGGTAGGCCTTCCTGGTCAAAGGCGTCGCGCCAGGTGAACTGAACCGGCGAGGTGCCGAGATTGCCAAACCCGGTGAGAATTATTCGCTCCAGCGTGACATCAATATTGACATTGCCCTCGACCATATCGATCGGCCCGACCGCGGCTTTCAGACCGCCATCTTTGATCTGGCCTTTGACATCGATCGTCATGTCAGAGAGCGGCACATTGCTCAGCGCAGGCCGGGTCAGGCGCAAAGTCGCCGTCGCGTCGCCGCTGACGCGCTCCGGGTCAAAGCCGGTTTGTTCTTGCAAGCGCAATCTGGAACTCGACAATTGGCGCAGAACTGAAACGGCCGGGCCAGAGCCATAAGCGGTCACAATAAAGTCTGCACCGCGCGGATTGAAAGCTGGAAACTCCACAGTCCCGGACTGGATGTTCCAATCATCGTGCGTCGCCGTGACGACCCGGACGTCGAGACTATTGCCACCAACGTGCCCCGTCCCGACGGCATTTTCGATTGGCGGCATATCACTCAAATAGGTCGCGACACCGTCCTTGAACGAGAAACGGACATCAAGGTCCTCATCCCGCAAATAGCCTTCGGCAAGACTATCTGGCTTCAAGCTGACCCGCGCTGTGACTTCCGTGACGGTCCCGGCTTTTAGGTTTTGGACCAGCCAATTGCGTGCCCCGCGCCCGAGCGTGACAGGCCAGTAAGCGAGCACGGTCTCTTTAGATGTGTCGCCAATCAATTCAGCCGTTAGATCGAGCGTGAAGGGCAGCTCGCCGTCTTCGTGCGTTACGTTCCAGTCAAACTCACCGCTCGCTTGCAAGCGCGCGCCCTCAATCTCGGCTTCTAATGAGTCAACGGAAATAATTGTGAAATCGTCAGACAGGTCGGCAATCAGGGAAGCATCCTTGATTGTCCATGGCGCTTCGAACAGCTCGCTCATGTCCGGTTCGAGCAGGTCAGACTGCAACTCGACCCGCCGCAACGCATTCTTGGCCAGCACATTGGTGATCTTACCTTGAAAGCGACCGGCGAGGCGCGCCGAGTCGATTTGCAGAAATTCAATCTCGATCTCATCATTGGCGGGCAAATAATTCACCGACGCGGTGACATCATTCAAGGCGACGCCGATCGCCTCTAGGTCGAGCTTGCCGCTTTGCCTGGCGACGACAATGCCAAACTTTTGCAAGCCATCCGCGCGGGTAACTTCGGCATTAAATGAGGTTCCGAGATTGAGATCGCTCTCCTCCAAGCCTTCAATGCCAAACCGGGCGACCAAGTCAGTGATCGGCAAAACGCCGACATCCAGAACAGTTTTTAAGGATTGAAATCCATCAAACGTGTCGAGCGAGACACCAAACACTTCCGGCAGACCCAAGCCATTCCCATCGCCGGTCAGTTGGATGCTGACATCGGTTCCGAGGTTCGCGATTTGCCCGGAGGCGGCTGATATCGTCCCGATCGCGCTTTCATCTTGATTGATTACGCGGATGTCTAAGTCGCTAAATTCGAGCTCTTCTAAAGCGAAGGTGGAGTTAAACACCTCAAGACCGGCCAAGACATCGCTGAGAATTGTATTTGTTCGGTCGAGCCATTCTTCCGGCGTTTGTGGCAGTGCGGCGGTGCGGATCTCGGGCAGCGGCTCACCTGCAAGCGACCATTTGTTCGGCCCGGTATTCTGAACATTGAGCCAGCCGGATTGCAAATCCGTCTCCAAGACTTCAATTTTACCGAGCAAGATTGATCCGGCATCCAGCGTTAGCTGAGCGGTCCGCGCGAAACCCGCTTCTTTTCCCTCAAAGTCTTTTAAGGACAGACCGTCGGCGACCACGAACATGCGCCGGTCCGATGGAGACCATTGCAAAGTCAGGCGCTCAACCGTCACCGGTCGGCCGTTTCGCGCATTGGTCATGGCGCGTTCAACATCGTCGCGGAAGATGCCTAGCTCGACCGGACCGCTGGCCAGCATGAAGGCCAAAATCCCGATCGCCGCCATCACCACCAAGGAGACCACACCGAGTGTTTCTAAAATTATGACTTTTGTGGTCTGGCGAACCAAGTCAAATGCTCCAAATAATCAACACATTGCCGCTCGGCATTAAATCGCGGCGGCATCTGCCAAACAAGGAATGATATGTCATGACAAACCGACCAGAAAAAGGCGACAAAGCCCCAAATGTGACTCTGCCCGTGAGTGATGAAGAAACGATCAATCTTGGACAACCAAGTGGCGCGGCTCATGTTGTCTATTTCTATCCGCGAGACAACACCCCCGGCTGCACAACGGAGTCGATCGATTTTTCTGGCCTCAAATCGAAATTTGAGGGGCTGGGTGTGCAGATTATCGGCGTCTCAAAAGACAGTCTTAAGAGCCATGCAAATTTCAAAACCAAAAAAGAGCTGACCGTCACCCTTGCCAGTGATGAAGATCAGGAGGCCTGCGAGCAGTTTGGCGTCTGGGTCGAGAAAAACATGTATGGCAAAAAATATATGGGGATCGAGCGCTCGACCTTTCTGATTCTCGCCGACGGCACAATCTCAGACGTCTGGCGAAAAGTCCGCGTGAAGGGCCACGCCATGGCCGTTTTTCAGGCTGCGGAATCAGTTTTGGGGGGATAATCAGTCAAATGAAAACTCTTTAAGGCGAATTTTACCGTCAGAGCGTAGTTTTAGAGATGAAAACCGTAAAAGGGGGCTTTCCGTCCGGATCACAAT
The DNA here is from genome assembly GCA_039815905.1 of Pseudomonadota bacterium. GTDB lineage: Bacteria > Pseudomonadota > Alphaproteobacteria > Caulobacterales > Hyphomonadaceae > Henriciella. The sequence goes on from JBCBYJ010000003.1 coordinate 18,093, forward strand.
GGGGTTACTATTGTTCATCACCAATCGAGACAGCGTTAGGTCGAACGACTTAACAGGGTCTTACCTGCGGATAGGTGCGTAGAATGAAATCGACTGCAAAAGTCTCTGACTTTGTACGCCGAGCCTTCCCGGAGCGGCAAATATATCATCGAAGCGGTGGCACAGTGCGGTATTTTACCGTTTCCCCGCTCCAACAAATCCTACTGGCTGGCGCCGCGGCGGCTCTGGTCGGTTGGTCGCTCTTCGCTTCCGCAACTGTTATCTTCGGACAAAAGACAGTCGCTGTCGGCTCAGCCGCTAGTGAAGTGAACCGGCTCGAACGCTGGGTTCAAGACCTCCGCGCGAAAGAAGCGCTCTCGACCTCGCAACTTGAGCAGCGCACCGAAGCTTTCCAAGACGCGACCCTGGAATTCCAACGTCGGCACGAAACCTTGTCGACCATGCTGGAAGCCCTTCAAACCGGTGGTGAATTGGAGGTCTCGTCGCTAAGGGGAAACTCGGCGTCCCTCCTGGTGACGGCCTCGATCGATGAGGCAGACACTCGCCAATCGCAGCGTTTCGCCCAGACCGAGAGCCGCCTGCCGCAAGTTGGATTGCGCGGCGACGTTAGCAAAATCCGCTCTGAGCAAGATGTCTTTCTAGACGAGATTGAAGAAATGGCAGTCGAGCGCGCGGAAGCGGCGCGCGGCATTCTTCGTCTAACCGCCGTCGGCGCAGGACGCATTACCAGTGGCGAGAATATGGGCGGTCCTGAAGTGAGCTTCTCAAGTTTGCTGGAAGGTCAGTTCTCAACCCCCGAAGAAGAACAATTTGCCGTCCGCGTCGCACAAGTTGCGGCCCGAATGGAAGAAGCTCGCTATTTCGAGACCCTCGTCGAAAATCTACCTCTGGCGACCCCAATCGGTATTCCCTCACGGGTCACGTCGCCCTTCGGCATGCGGATCGATCCGTTCCGTAAACGCCCAAGCTGGCATGGCGGAATCGATATGGGCGCGGGCTGGAATGCGCCAATTGTCGCCGCTGGCCCAGGAAAAGTTATTTATGCCGGCACCAAATCAGGCTATGGACGAGTCGTGGACGTCGATCATGGCGGCGGATTTGTCTCACGTTATGCGCATCTTAAGCGGATTGTGGCAAAGAGAGGCCAAGACGTGGTGATCGGTGACAAGCTTGGAACCATGGGTTCCACCGGTCGAAGCACAGGTCCGCACCTCCATTACGAAGTTCTGTTTCATGGCAAACAGTACAATCCAGTAGAGTTTATTAAGGCAGGAAAACATGTTCACGAAGACTAAGGGCGACACAACTCCATCGAGCTTCACACCCGCACAGGACGCCGTTCGCGGCGCCTCGTCAAAACCTGCAGCACGTGTCGGCGCATCCATCATTTGCTCTGACGTTCAGATCAAAGGGTCGATCAAATCAGCCGGCGCGCTGCAAATCGACGGACAAGTTGAAGGCGACGTCAGCTCAGGCGATATCACCATCGGTTCAACCGGTCAGATCATCGGCGAAATCAAAGCTGAAACCCTCCGCGTAAAAGGCAAAATTGTCGGGTCAATCCGCGCGCGCAAAGTTGAGCTGGAAACCGGCGCAACCGTCGAGGGCGACATCTATCACGCCGCTTTGATCATTCAGCCAGACGCGTCTTTCGAAGGCCAGGTCAAGCGCGAGGAAAATCCGCTGGTTGAGTCGGCACCAAAGCCGGCCAGCAGCGCCTCAAATGGCACAAGCTTCACAGCTGCAACGCCAAGCGTCGCGCCAAGCACAGAAACGGCTGGCAACGCTTAAGACCAACAAGCTGCATCCTGAATCGAAAAGCCGGACCTCTAACGGGTCCGGCTTTTTTCGTTTAAGCGTCTTCTGTTTCAGCACCGCCAAGCGCGTGCGATAACGCCGCGCTGAGAAACGGTGTTAAATCGCCATCCAAGACACCGCCAGTGTCAGAGGTCTCATGATTGGTCCGCAGGTCTTTGACCAATTGATAAGGCTGCAAGACATATGAGCGAATTTGATGCCCCCACCCAATCTCGGTCTTTGAGTCATGGCTGTCTTGCGCCGCTTGTTGGCGCTTTTGAAGCTCAAGTTCATATAAGCGCGAGCGCAGCATGTCCCAGGCCGCAGCCCGGTTCTGATGTTGCGAGCGTCCTGATTGACAAGCCACTGCAATGCCCGTTGGCTCATGCGTTAAGCGCACCGCAGAGTCAGTTTTATTGACATGCTGACCGCCTTTGCCAGAGGCGCGATAAGTGTCCGTGCGCACCTCTGAAGGATTAATCTCCACCTCGATCGAGTCGTCAATCACCGGCGAGACCGCAACAGAGGCAAAACTCGTATGGCGACGCGCTGAGCTATCAAAGGGTGAAATCCGTACCAGACGATGCACGCCCTGTTCTGATTTCAGCCAGCCATACGCATTCTCGCCCTTGATCAACAGGGTCGCAGATTTGATCCCGGCTTCGTCGCCTTCATGGCTTTCAACTTCTTCGACTTTATAGCCAGACTGCTCGGCCCAGCGCACATACATGCGGCGGATCATTGAGGCCCAGTCTTGGCTTTCGGTGCCGCCAGCCCCGGAATTGATATTCATATAGCAATCATTGCCATCGGCTTCGCCCGATAAGAGCGCTTCCAGTTCGGCCTTGTCAGCGGTCTTGGCCGCGCGCTTTAGCGAGGCGAGCACATCGGCCAGCATTTCCTCATCGCCTTCAGCCAATTCTAAAAGCTCAAGCCCGTCCGTCGCTTCGCGCTCAAGCTGAAGCACGGTTTGCATACCGCTTTCGAGACTTTGGCGCTCTGCCATCAGCTTGCGGGCGGCTTCGGGGTCATTCCAAAAGTCAGGTCGCTCAGAGAGCGCGTTCAGCTCGTCTAAGCGCTTTTCGGCAACGTCCCAGTCAAAGACGCCTCCTCAGCAGTTCAGAGGACTGCTTGATCTGTTCGGCAAGGGCGAGAATTTCTGCTGACATACGGGTTCCTGAAACTCAAGTGATCGCTGGAAATGCAGGCGTTTCACACTCAGGTCAATAAATGTCCTCATCAATATCGTCGACAATCACGTCCGACTCCACCAGTTCGCCCGTCTCCGGATCGATCTGCGGCGGCAAAGGTGTGGTCCGGTCAAAGATCGAATTATCGCCAATTCCAGACAGGCTGAGATTGTTCGTGTCGCTGAACACCATGCCAGGCTCTGTGCCGGGCCGGAACGCCTCTAAAATCACATCCCGAGAGTCAAATGTCGGAATGCCGCCGGTTCTCGCATCGACTGAGACCAATCGAACTCCCGGCGGAATACGGAACGGGATGGGCGGCTCTTCGGCTAAAGCGCGCTCCATGAATTCGGTAAAGATGACCCCGGCAACAGAGCCACCGCCCTCGCCTTCTCCAAGTGTGCGTGGGGTATCAAACCCAGTCCAGATGCCGACCACCAAGTCGGGGGAAAAGCCAAAGAACAGCGCGTCAACATAGTCATTGGTCGTGCCGGTCTTGCCTGCCAGCGGTTTGCCGATACGGTTCGCCCGCCGTCCAGTGCCGCGCTGAACGACGCCTTCTAACATGTGCACCAATTGATAGGCGACGATCGGGTCAACCAATTGCGCGCGGTCGTCCGGCAAGGTCGGCGGCGCTTCCCCATTCCATCGGCTCGCAAGACAGCCGTCGCAAGCGCGCTGATCATGCTTGTAGAGGGTCACGCCGCGGCGGTCTTGCACGCGGTCGAGCAGCGTCGGCGTTACTTCCTTACCGCCATTGACGAGCGCCGCATAGGCTTTCGACATGCGCCAAGGCGAGGTCTCTCCAGACCCGAGCGACATCGCCGGATATGGCGGTAGCCGGTCATAAATACCGAACCGTTCGGCGAATTCAGACACCGCTTCCATGCCAATATCCGTGGCGACGCGCGCGGTGACCTGATTGTAGGATTTCTCCAAAGCGACCCGCATGGTCACTTCGCCATAGCTGAGGCCTTCGGCATAGTTTTCTGGCTTCCAAACATCTCCGGTATGATCATCATAATAGACATAGGGAGAGTCTAGGATGCGCACGGAAGGCGTATACCCCTTTTCGAGCGCCGCACCATAAACGAACGGCTTGAATGAGGAGCCTGGCTGGCGCATGGCCTGCGTCACCCGATTGAACGGGCTCTTAAAGAAGGAATAGCCGCCCATCATGGCAAGGACCCGGCCAGTGTGCGGATCGAGGGCAACGATCGCGCCTTCAAGTTCCGGGACTTGCTTCAGCTGCGCTTGGCCAACCGGCACCATGATCGGTTCAATCGGGACCGACACTTCGTTCGCCTCATCGGTTCCGCCTTCCCGGGTCGGCGTGCTTTCTTCGAGGCTCAGCGCTTGTCGGCTGACCTCGGCCAGCACCACGTCTCCGGGGCGCAAGCCCGTGCCACCCGCGTCGCGCGCATAGGTGTTCGCCCATTCAGTATCTTCAACAGGGATGTCGATCTCTGCACCATCACCAAGGATCAGCTCAGCGCCATTTGCAGTGACCCGAGAGACCATTGCGCGCTCCCATGTGCCATAGCCGCCAGGGAGCGTGACCGCATTGAGCTGCTCCATGACGTCTTCGGCGCGTGGATCGAGTGATTTCAGGGGCCCGCGATAATCATATCGGCGATCATAAGTCTCTAAGCCAATCTGAAGGGCGTCTTGAGCGGCGAGCTGTAATTTCGTGTCGATTGTGGTGCGAATGGATAGACCGCCCTGCTCCAACTCATCTTCGCCATAAAGGTCGATCAATTGCTTGCGCAATTCCTGCACGAAATAGGTCGCGGCAGCGTATTCGGGCCCATAAAGGCGTTTGGTCGTGGCCAGGGGTTTGGCTTTGGCGGCCTCTGCGTCTTCGGCCGAAACATAGCCATTCGCGACCATGCGATTGAGCACATAATTGCGCCGTCCAAGGACCCCTTCTGGGTCATTATATGGATTAGACTGACCCGGTGCTTTAGGCAGCGAGGCAAGCACTGCGGCTTCATCCAGCTCGAGTTCGGGCAAGGACTTGTTGAAATAATTCAGAGACGCGGAGCCAACGCCATAAGAGCGCCCGCCCAAATAGATCTCATTCAGATAGAGCTCTAAAATATGCTCTTTGGAAAACGCTTTCTCCATACGCTGCGCGACAATCGCCTCTTTGGCTTTACGAACGATCGTTTGGTCCCGCGTCAGCAGCATATTCTTGGCGACTTGCTGGGTAATTGTAGAGCCACCTTGCAGACCGCCGCTGCCGGTAATCTTGTTGCGCGCCGAATTGATCACCCCACGCAACATACCGCGATAATCGAGCCCGCTATGCTCAAAGAAGTTCTTGTCTTCGGCCGAGACAAAGGCGTGGATCACATGTTCCGGGATCGCCTCATACGGGATGAAGACCCGGTGCTCATTCGCAAACTCGTAAATCAGCCTGCCATCACCGGCATGCACTCGAGACGTGACCGGTGGATTGTATTCGGCGAGCTTTTCAACCGACGGCACGGTGCGGCCCAGCGCAGCCATCCAAATCATAAACGCAATCACCGCCAGGATCGCAATGGCGACTCCGGCAGCAATGGTCCAGAGCAGGAAGGTCCAAGTAAATACGCGCTGCTTTATGGCTGCCCACATGCTTCACATCTCTCAATTATCAATTCTGACGTGCTGAATCACACGCCTTCGCGGCAAGACTAAGGCGCTTCGGTCCAAGCGGAAAGGTGGGGTTTCAGTTCGTTGCCAATAATAAATCTTGGCGATCGAAATAGGCATCAATGGCCCGTTTAATCGCTTCGGCGGATTTGCGCCGCCCGCGTTCCGTTTTGAGACGCCGCGCATCATTTTTATTGGTCAAAAACCCAATTTCTACCAAAACTGCGGGCACATCTGGCGCGAGCAAGACGAAAAAGTTCGCTTGGCGGTGCGTATTGCGCAAAAGCGGTCCGGCCTGACCAAGCTCAGGCACAAGGAATTCGGCAAAGATCGACGAGTTGGATTTGGTTTCGCGCACGGTCAGATCTTGCAGAATGCTCGACACTTCTTCTGACGTGCCGTCTTCAAACGGCATGTCCCAGCCAAACCGCTCCGCCGTCCCTTCCATCCGGGCTTCTCCGCGCGTTGAGATCGTGTAAACCGAGGCGCCATTCACCGTCGGCTTACCGGCGGCATCGGCATGCACCGAGATAAACAGATCCGCCCCCCAGTCGCGGGCCATCGTGACGCGGTCTTCATGCTCGACATAGACATCCGTCTCGCGGGTTAAGCGAACCACATAGCGCGGGTCTTTTTCGATAATGGATTTCAGTTTTAGCGAGGTCGCCAGCACGATATCTGCTTCTTCACCGCCATTCACGGCCAGCGCGCCCGGATCGCGCCCGCCATGGCCTGGATCGATGACGACCGTCCGGCGCTGCCGCGCGGCCATTTGCATCAAAGCGCCAAATCCAGCGGGCTTGGCCGATGGCGCTTCGGGCCTGTCTCGCAGCGCCGGTGTTTCGGCTATGGCGGCGGTCTCGGTTAGGGTTGCAGCTTCGACTCCAGACGGCGCCAGGCGACGCGCTTCGGCGGCGGCGAACCGCGCGGCTTCAAATTTGGCAAACCGGGCCGCATCTTTCTGTGCATGGATCCGAAACCGGGCGTCTGAAACACCGCTAAGATCAACAATGAACCGATAAAGCTGCTCGCTTCCGGCCGGCGGCAAATCAATCTCACGCATGATCATCATCGGGCGGTCGAGTTCGAATATGATCCGATCGGTCTCAAGCGTATAGGCGTATATCCCGCCTGTTGGTTCAGCAAAAAACGCCGATTGCGACAAGCGCAACGTCTCCGGCACCATTTCGATCAACATGCCGTCTTCCGTATCGCGCAGGAAAATATTCGGATTAAGCGGCTGATGCGAGGTCAAAGTGATTCGGGTAAACTCGCCATCACCGGCGACGCCAATCGATTGCACGTCCGCCTGCCCCGGCAGCGCGCAGCATACCGACCAGAGCAAAATTGCAAAAAACTTCCAAACAGGCATCGATCCGCTTCGTTTAAGGGCCTAATTGCAGCGCTTTATTATCCCACTGTTTCTATTTTGTGTACGCACCTGGTGATGAACGCCAGATGATGCTTCACCAAATTCTGATAAATGAGAAGGTGGTGAGATGCTTAGACAATTCTCTCAAAGCGGGGCCGGGCGCATCGCAGGTCTGGTGGCTGTTCAAGTCGTCTTGCTCGGCGGATGCGCAACAGCAAACGCTGAGACAATGACAATTTACAATGTTTCATCGGACGATTCCTATGTCACCCTGGGCGGTACAGACGGCATTGGCGACAAGATTCTCTGGAACTCAGAGGTTCAGACTGAATCCGGAGACGTGATCGGAAACGGCGCTGGCCATTGCACGCAACTCGACGCGGAGCAGAACTTTTTTTGCTCTTTTGTCATTACCTTAGACGATCGCGGAAAAATTGCCGGACAAGGCGTGCAGCGGACGGAGCCGCTTAAGTCGACATTCCCGATCCTCAGCGGCACCGGCGAGTTTGAAGGCATTACCGGGACCATGTATACGCGCCCCGTCGAAGACCGCGCGCGCTTTCTTTACGAGCTCGATTATCAGGTTCCGACCGCCAAATAGCCAATAGATATTGGTCTTTGACGATGACGTGCGCGTTTCATTAACGCCTTGAGCACGGAAATGTTCCGCATCCCCGCATTTTGGGTCTTTCAATTCAGACCCAAAAGGGGCATGTAGTTGAGACGCCCAGAAATGGGCCGCAACGGAATCCCCGAACGGCGGGTGATCAGGCCTAACCCCCTGCACAAAAAGCCGAGCCCGGAACGGATAAAATGAGCTTACAGGTCGTCAAAACTGGAACCGCGAGCCGCTCTTATGTCAGAGCTGGCCGGACCGCTGGATGTCCTGTCCCTAATAACACATTCACTGGCGCGTTTCGCCCCCGCTCGCTTCGAATACGAGCCTTAACGCCGCCAGACTGCAAGGCAGCCATCTATGAGCAAACTCATGCTGATCGACGCGGTCCATCAGGAAGAGACCCGTGTCGCCCTCGTCAACAATGGACGTGTCGAGGACTTTGACTTTGAAACAACCGGCAACGAACAATTAAGAGGCAATATCTATCTCGCGAAAGTCACGCGCGTAGAGCCCTCTTTGCAAGCTTGTTTTGTTGAATATGGCGGCAATCGCCACGGTTTTCTCGCCTTTAGCGAGATCCATCCCGACTATTATCAGCTTCCCCAAGCGGATCGCGAAGCGCTGCTTGAAGAAGCCGCCCGCGAAGCCGCAGAGGCTGCAGATGATGATCCCGATGATGACGAGGATGACCATCTCGACGAGATCGACGCGGCGGACGATGATGTCTCCGAAGTGGCAGACGCAGACGAGGATGATGACGAAGACGGCGCAGATGAGGCTGAGGCCAATTTTGACGCCGCCGATCAAGACGAAACGATTTCTGAAAGCGATGAGGACGATGCGTCTGATGAAGAGTCAGATTCTGAGTCAGACACTGAATCTGGTGAGACCGCTGAGGTAAAAGCCAAAGCCAAGCCCGAACGACGCCGCCGCGGACCGCGCAAATCGCGCGGCAATTCAATTACGCGCCGCTATAAAATTCAGGAAGTCATTCGCCGTCGTCAGGTGCTTTTGGTGCAAGTCGTCAAAGAAGAGCGAGGCAATAAAGGCGCCGCTCTGACTACGTATCTCTCGCTCGCGGGGCGGTATTCCGTGTTGATGCCGAACACCCCTCGCGGCGGCGGCATTTCGCGGAAAATCCCCAATGGCAATGATCGCAAGCGTCTGAAAGTCATTATGGACGACTTGCAAGTGCCCAAAGGCATGGGCCTGATCGTCCGCACTGCAGGGGCCAAACGGACCAAGTCCGAAATTCGCCGCGACTATGATTATCTGCAAAAGCTATGGGCGAAAATTCGCGCTAAGACTTTGGAATCAGTGGCTCCAGAACGCATCCATGAAGAAGGTGGATTGGTCCACCGCGCGATGCGCGACATGTTCGATCGTGAGATTGAAGAAGTCGTCGTCCATGGTGACCAGGCCTATCGTGAAGCCAAAGATCTGGCCAAAACGCTGATGCCGACTCAGGCTAAAAAAGTAAAACGCTGGACCGCCTCGGCGCCACTCTTCGTTCAAGAGCATGTCGAAGACCAGCTCGACTCAATTTTCTCGCCCGTGGTTCAAATGAAATCAGGCGGCTATCTGGTCATCAATCAAACTGAGGCATTGGTCGCCATCGATGTGAACTCGGGCAAATCAACCCGTGAGCGCAATATCGAACAAACGGCGCTGCATACGAATTTGGAAGCGGCCGCAGAGGCCTGTCGTCAAATGCGTCTGCGGGATTTGGCCGGTCTGGTCGTGATCGACTTTATCGACATGGACGAGAACAAGAATAATCGCGCCGTCGAGAAAAAGATGAAAGAGGCGCTGAAGCTTGACCGCGCCCGCGTCCAGAACAATCGCATCTCGCAATTCGGACTGATGGAAATCTCGCGCCAACGCCGCCGCGCTGGGGTGTTGCAAGTCACGTCCGCCAAATGTGAGGCCTGTGATGGCACCGGGCGTCGCCGCTCGATTTCTTCGTCCGCGTTGCAGCTTTTGCGCGCCATTGAAGCGCGCGCGGCGAATGGTGGCTTGCGGTCTATGTCGGTCACCGCACCGACCGATGTGGCGCTTTATCTGCTCAATTCGAAGCGGGATCTGCTGTCGGCGATTGAAGAAGACGCCGGCTATACGATCGCGATCAAATCTTCCGGCGCGATGATCCCCGGTGATTTTGCGATTGATGCGGAGAAATCCTCGAGCGGACGCCGCCGCCGCAAGAAATTCAGTCGCGATGAGTTCCTAGAGGGGGATGAGGATGATCATCTCCTACCACTCGCTGAAGACGATGCCGAAGAGGACGCTCAAGCCGTCGAAGAGGCGAAATCGGAAGACGATGAGGGTGAGGAAGATAGCGGACGCCGTAACAAGCGTCGTCGCCGAGGACGCAGAGGCGGACGTCGTCGTCGCAAAGACAATGAAGCGCTAGATCCAGGCGCCCCGCCTTCAGATGGCGGCGCGCTGCTGGATGGTCTGGCAATGTCGGTCTCCAACCTATTGGGCGAAGAGCCAGATGAATTGCCGTCTGCCGCCGAGGGCGGTCTCGACGCCAAACCCGTCGCGCTGCCAGAAGCCCGCAGCGGCGATGCGCCAGCCGCTGAAACGACTGAAACCGCAGACGCGGGCCCAGAAGAGGCGACCTCTGATGAAGCGCCAAAAGACGGTAAGAAACGTCGTCGCCGACGTCGCCGCAAACGTCGTGGACCTGACGCGCCAGAGGCAGAGATCGCCGAAGCCTCGTCTGAGGCGGAGCCAGCAGTCGCTGATGCTCACGCCCCCGACGCGGTCACAGAAACGCCAGACCCTGCGGACGAGACGCCAAGCGTCACTGAAGAGGCTTCTGAGGAGGTCCCTGTGATCCAAGCGCTCGATCCGGAACCCGCTCCGGAACCGCCAACACCCGCACCGGAGCCTGTGGTCGCCCCAGCGGAACCGAAAGCCGAACCTGTCTTGGTCGCGGAGGTCGCTCAACCGATTGCCACTGAACCGGTTCTGGAAACCACAGACGCCCCGAAGAAGAAAAAGCGAGGATGGTGGTCGCGATAGACCGCTCCCCGGCACGGACGATCAGCACAAAAAACTTGACCTCGGGCCGGGCTTTGCCTATCTGCGCGCCTGACAAGTAAGCGAACCACGACGAGCAGATTTTGCTGTCAGTACGGGGGAGCCCAACTGTCTTCACTTTCAATGCCAGATTGAAGCTGGTTTTGCTTTGCGAGGATACTTGGATGACCCATCCCCTGACGGGCACCTGCCCACCGATTCCCGTGCCATTGATCAAACGCATAGACGTCGCGTTTGATGACACAACTGTTTACAGGACTTTTGCCAAGGACGCCGATTATATGGCGGCCTCGGTTGAACTTATCAGGCTGTAGCGGGCCGGTTGCCCGCCCTATTCCGACTGAGCCCGGCACGCTCCTTCCCTGTGCCTGACCCTGACAATTTTGGGCGCTCATCGCCCCTTTCGGAACCCCTGAAACCATGTTTAACCGCCACACATCTCGCCTTGCGCAACCGACCATACTTCCTGACTTTGACCGTCCCTTTGGGCTGCCGGCCTTTAAGTCGATGGCCGCTGCGCTTGCAGCATATGAAGGCGATGACGCCATTTACGCGCTTTATCCCCGCCGGATCAAAGCGGCAGCCGAGCAATTCCTAACCCATTTTCCAGGCCGGGTGCTTTATGCGGTGAAGGCCAATCCGCACCCAGCGGTGCTCAAAGTCCTGTGGGCGAGCGGGCTGCGCGGGTTCGACGTCGCCTCTATTCGCGAGATTGATCTGGTTCGCGCCACCTGCCCGGACGCGGACCTGTTCCTCATGAACCCGGTTAAATCGCGCCAAACGATCCGCCACGCCTATGATCACGGCGTACGCCAGTTTGCATTTGATTGCGCCGCCGAGCTCGGGAAAATTCTGGTTGAGACCCAAGATGCACAGGACCTGCACCTGCACTTGCGCCTCGCCCTGCCGACCGGTGGATCGGCGAGCATGCCGCTTGAGGGCAAATATGGCGCTGACTTTGAAGACGCCGTCCAGCTGCTGCGCGCGGCGCGACCGATCTCAGCCAAGCTAGGCGTTTGCTTTCATGTCGGCAGCCAATGCATGGACCCGGCCGATTATATCAAAGCGCTATCTTATGTGCATGGATTGCTGGAAACGGCGGGAGTCGCGATTGACAGCCTCGATTGCGGCGGCGGATTCCCGGTCGCCTATCCCGGCATGACGCCGCCCCCCTTACAGGCTTACTTCGCCCGCATTGAAAAGGGACTAAAGATATTTGGCTTCGACACGCTTGAGATATTTGGCGAGCCCGGCCGCGCGCTTTGCGGTGAAGGCGGCTCAACGCTCGCCCGCGTCGAATTGCGCAAAGGCGACGATCTCTATTTGAATGAGGGCGCTTATGGATCGCTGTTTGATGCGGCGCAGTGCGCTTGGAAGTATCCGGTCAAACTGCACCGCGATGGCGCGGCGAGCGCTCAAACCCTCTTCTATCGGTTCTTTGGCCCGACTTGCGACAGCCTCGACACCATGGTCGGCCCGTTTGAACTGCCGGAGGATGTTCGCGAAGGCGACTGGATCGAGATCTGCCATCTCGGCGCCTATGGGCAAACTTTGGCAAGCGGGTTTAATGGCTTTCAGTCCGAGACCACGATTGCGATTTTGAGCGATTAGGCCGCCGGTTTCGTCCGGCTCGTTCAAGCGGCAGCCGCATCAATCACATCTAATTGCGCCGTGCGTCGGCCGTTCCAGACATTGTCCTTGAGCCGGCCCGCCAGATGCACCCGGCCGCGCCGCAGCAACGCATCGCCGAGAGGGGTGCCAAGACAGCGCCAGACCAGAGCTTCGACTCGCGCGCCCGCATCCTCCACAGTCAGCTTCAAATGGTTCTCACCAATCGGACGGGTATGCGTAATCTCAACATCGCGCAGTCCGAAAACCGGCTCTGGCGCGCCTTGACCGAACGGACCGATGGTCTGGATCAGGTCAAAGGTTTCCGGCGTTACTTGCGAGGGCGCCAGCAGCGCGTCAATGGCGAGCTCCTTAGCGGCGGCGCGGGCCTCACGAAACTCTGACATATGCGCCTGCATCCAGTCTTTTAGGTCCGGCAATTGCTCCGGTTGAAGGCTAAGCCCGCCCGCCATGGCATGGCCGCCACCGGACAAGACCACTCCGTCCTTTGCCGCTGCGGAGATGGCATCACCAATGTTCACTCCGCGCACCGAACGGGCTGACCCTTTGGCCACGGGGCCAAGGTCTTGACCCCATCCGATGACAATACTCGGCAAGTGAAAGCGATCTTTTAAACGGCCCGCGACGATGCCGATGACGCCGGGGTGCCAGCCTTCTCCAGCGGCGATTAAGATGCCGGTGTCTGGATCGGCCTCCAATTGTTTCTGCGCCGCGACGGAGGCCTGTTCCAGAATGGCGCTCTCGACGGCTTTGCGCTCATCATTATGGGCGTGCAGCCGTTCGGCGAGGGCAATCGCCTCGGCCCGGTCATCGGTCGCCAGTAGCTTCGCCGCCAGCCAAGGATCGCCGACGCGACCGCCCGCATTGAGGCGCGGGCCGAGCACAAAAGTCGCGTGATAAACGCTTTCAATCTTGCCGATCCCAGCAACATCCGCGAGCGCGCGCAGGCCTGGATTCTGCCCCCGCTCCAATATTTTCAAACCTTGCTTGACGAAAGCCCGATTGGCGCCGCGCAGCGGGGCCATGTCGCACAAAGTCCCAAGCGCACACAAATCCAGCCATTGCAAAATGTCCGGCAAGCCATTCGGCGGGGCCAGCCCCCGTTCGCGCGCCAATTTGTTCAACGCCGCGGCAAACACATAGACCACACCGGCGGCGGCCAAATGCCCCTGCCCGCTGGTATCATCCGCGCGATTTGGATTGACCAAAGCGGCGCAATCCGGCGGCTCAGCGCCCATTAGATGGTGATCAATCACGATCACCGGCAGATCGATGGCCACCGCTTCAGCAAGCGCTTGCGTCGCCGCCGCGCCGCAATCGACTGTGATGACAAGATCTGCGCCTTGCGCCTTTAAGTGCCGAAAGGCTTCAGAGCTCGGGCCATAGCCCTCTATCAGGCGGTCCGGGACATAGAGCCCAATCTCCTGCCCCCAGGCCCGAAAATATCGGGCGAGAATAGCTGAACTGGTGCCGCCATCGACATCATAATCGGCAAACACCGTGACCGATTTCCCCGCCAGAATAGCCTCTAGGGTTAAGTCAGCTGCTTTCATCATATCCTGAAAACTCGCCGGGTCGGGAAACAGCGCGCGCAGGGTTGGATTGAGGAAGCCGTCAATGTCATTCGGTTGCAAACCGCGCGGCGCGAGCAAGCGGGCGAGCAAATCATTGCCCTCAAGCTGCGGCGTTAGGGCCCGAATAGCGGCCTCATCCTGATCCCGCACGGTCCAATAACGTCCACCAAAGGAGTCAGATACTGACATAGTCGAAGACTGCATCGGGGGGTTATGAGATGGTTCGTTCGCGGAAGCAAACGCCGCAATGAGGCGGACTCAGATACGCCCTTTAGGCCGTGGCAAGCGCGACCGGCCTCTTGGCGAACGTTTTAAGCCCGGTGCCAACTCTTTATCTTGCGGACCATGCCGTCAGCGCTGCTCATGACCAGCGTATCGGTCTCAATTTGCCCGCCGCGGCGCGTGACGCCATCGACCAAGCCGCCATGGGTGACGCCGGTGGCACAGAATACCGTTTCGCCCGAAGCGAGCTCATCAAGCAGGTATTTCTTATCATAATCCTTGATGCCCGTGCGGTCCGCGCGGCGGCGTTCATCATCGTTTCGGAACACCAAACGGCCTTGCATCTGTCCGCCGACGCATTTCAATGCCGCCGCCGCGAGCACGCCCTCAGGGGCGCCGCCTGAGCCGACATAGAGATCGATACCGGTGCGTGGATTGGTCGTGTTGATGACGCCGGCCACGTCGCCATCCGAAATCAAGTGTACGCGCGCGCCAACGCCGCGCAGACTGGCGATAATCTCAGCATGGCGCGGGCGATCGAGCACACACGCCGTCATCGCCGAGACGTCCACGCCTTTGGCTTTGGCCATGGCCGCAATATTCTCTGCAGGCGTCGCGTCGAGATCGATAATGCCCTCCTCATAGCCCGGGCCGATGGCGATCTTGTCCATATAAGTGTCAGGCGCAAATAGCAGGCCACCGCGAGGCGCAATGGCGAGCACAGCCAGAGCATTGGACATCGCCTTTGCAGTCAGCGTGGTGCCTTCAAGCGGGTCGAGTGCGATATCGATCTCAGGACCGGTTCCCGTGCCCACCTCTTCCCCAATATACAGCATCGGGGCTTCGTCGCGCTCGCCTTCTCCGATGACCACGCGGCCTTGGAAATCGACGGCATTAAAGGCCGTGCGCATCGCATCGACAGCGGCGGCATCAGCGGCTTTTTCGTCGCCGCGTCCGGCGAGCTTTTCAGCCGCAATCGCGGCCTTTTCGGTGACCCGAACCATTGCGTCGGCAAGGTGTGGAATTAAAACGCTTTCACTCAATTTTTTTCTCCCCCAGGCCACTCCTGACCCAGCTTGTAGTTAGACCCCAGCATCAATCGGAATGACTTGCGGGGCGCTGACACTGGCCTCTAGCGCAGAAACCCGCGCGCAGGCGGCATCAATATCCCCGCGAGAACACACATGTGTGACAATGGCAACCGGCGAGACATCACTATCATCGGCAGATTCTTGCAATAATTTATCGACCGACACCCCATGCGCCGCGAGCGCTTCGGTTAAACTGGCAAGCGCCCCGGAGCGATCGGCTAAGCGAACGCGCAGGAAAAAGGCTGATCGCTCAGCGGGTTCGGCCGCGACGAAATTGCGCGTTTCATGATGCGCAGCACGGCCAAATGGGCTACGCGCGGTCGGGCTGAACAGTTTTGAGATATCGCCCATGACAGCGCTGGCCGTCGGGCCTGCACCGGCGCCTGGCCCGGTCAGTGTCACCGCGCCCAAAGGTTCGCCTTCAACGCGCACGGTATTGAGCGCGCCATCCACGCGGGCCAATGGATGGTCGAGCGGCATGGCCAAGGGTGCGACACGGCAGATCACCCCTTGATCAGACAAGCGCCCTTCGGCGATCAGTTTAATCCTCAGCCCAAGACGATCCGCGAGATTAAGATCGATCAGCTCAACCGTATCAACGCCATTGACCGAGACTTTGCCGAAATCGAGATCAGCCGTGAACGCGATCGAGGCCAAGATGGCAGCCTTGTGCGCGGCATCCATGCCGGACACGTCGAGCGTCGGATCGGCCTCCGCATAACCCAGCTTTTGCGCCTCTTCGAGCACATCATCATAAGACCGGCCCGTCTCTAGCATTTGTGTCGTTAGGTAATTGCATGTGCCGTTGAGAATGCCTGAGACGCGCTTGATTGCGACCCCGGTCAGCGAGTCGCGCAGCACACGCACCACTGGCACCCCACCTGCCACAGCGGCCTCAAACATCAGATCAACATCATTGGCCTGAGCTAAGCTTTCCAAGGCTTGGCCATGCATGGCGATCAGCGCCTTATTGGCCGTGACGACTTGCTTGCTGGCCTTGAGCGCCGCTTCAACGGCGAATTTTGCCGGCCCATCAGAGCCGCCCATCAATTCGACAAACACATCAACTTGTGGATCTGCGGCCAGGGTCGCAGCATCGTCAAACCAGCGATAGGCGGACACATCGACCGGGCGATTACGGCTTTTGCTGCGCGCCGAGACCCCGACAATTTCCAGTCGGCCCGGCAGGCGCAGCTCAGCCTGGCGCTCGATCAGTTCGATCAAACCACAGCCGACATGACCAAGGCCTGCTATCCCTAATTTGACTGTTTTCAAGATCCCGTCCTTTGCAGGGGCGTGCTTTGCCCCTCCTCGGCCGTTTTTGCAAGGAACCTTTTGATGTTTCGGGCCGCTTGGCGGATGCGCTGCTCGTTTTCTACCAGGGCAATGCGCACATGTCGGTCACCGTGCTCACCAAAGCCTGCGCCAGGGGCCACAGCGACTTCCGCCTCATCCATCAGCTTGAGCGCAAATTCCAAGCTGCGCATGTCGCCGCACTGTTTGGGGATTTTCGCCCAGGCGAACATGGACGCCTCTGGGCTTGGGATCTCCCATCCTGCCCGGCCAAAGCTTTCGATCAAAACATCGCGCCGTGATTTATACGTGGCCCGAAACTCATCGACACAATCCTGCGGGCCATCGAGCGCCGCGCAGGCTGCGACTTGGATCGGGGTAAACGCGCCATAATCGAGATAGGATTTAACCCGCGCCAAAGCGCCAATCAGGCGCTCATTGCCGGCGGCAAAGCCAATTCGCCAGCCCGCCATGGAATAAGTCTTGGACATGGTTGTGGTCTCGACGGCGATGTCTTTGGCGCCATTGACCTGTAAGATAGAAGGGGTCGGCTCCTCAAAATAGATCTCGTTGTAGGCGAGATCGGATAGAATGTAGATGTCGTGCTTTTTGGCGAAGGCCACGGCGTCTTTGTAGAAGTCCAAATCACACACCGCCGC
>JBCBYJ010000040.1:0-10874 GCA_039815905.1 Pseudomonadota bacterium
TCGACATCGCGCTGGGCTTTTTGATCAGCTTTGCCGCCATGCTGGTGGGCCGGGCGCTCTATTTGGGCGACCCGCTGACCATTCCGGCTCATCAAATGCAATCGGGCGCGCTCTTAGTGTTTGCCTTTTTCATGATCACAGATCCCCGCTCGACGCCGGACTCGCGTCTGGCGCGGCTCATCTTCGCATGTGTCGTCGCCGCCTTCGCAGCGTGGTTGAGCTGGGAATACCATATTCGCGGGGCCATGCTCTATGCCTTGGCGGGGCTCGCCATTTTAACCCCAATCTTAGATCGGTTGCTGCCGGCACACCGATTTCAATGGACATCGACGGAGGAAAAATCCGATGACCCTCAAGCACCTCGCGGGGGCGTGCGCCCTCGGCCTCGCCTCATTCGGACTTAGCGCTCCGAGCGCTGCGGCCTTTTGCGGCTTCTATGTCGCGAAGGCGGATACGGATCTGTTCAATGATGCCTCAAAGGTCGTGCTGGTCCGCGATGATGAGCGCACGGTGATCACGATGGCCTCTGATTATCGCGGCGAGGTGAGCGAGTTTGCCATGGTCGTGCCAATCGTCGATATCCCTGAGCGCGAGCAGATCAATGTCGCCAATCCGGCTTTGGTCGATCATTTGGATGAATATACCGCGCCGCGCCTCGTGGAGTATTATGACGAAAATCCATGCGTTATGGATCGGACTCGCCGTGATATGGTCTTCATGTCCGCACCGGCGTCTCAGCCGCTCATGGAATCAATGGTTCTTGACGCCGAAGAGCTCGGCGTCACGATTGAAGCCGAATATGAGGTGGGTGAGTATGACATTCTGATCCTCTCAGCCGAGGAAAGCGATGGCTTGATCACATGGCTGAACCAAGAGAATTATCGCATCCCCGATGGCGCCGAAGAGGTGGTTGGCGCGTATTTGAAGCGTGGGATGAAATTCTTTGTCGCGAAAGTGAATCTGGAACGGCATGACGGCTCGGCCATGCTGCGTCCGATCCAGGTTGCGTATGAAGATGAGAATTTCATGCTGCCCATCCGGCTCGGCACCGTCAATGCGGACGGCAAACAAGAGCTATTTGTGTTCGCCATCACACGCGATGGGCGGGTTGAGACGACCAATTATAAGACCGTCAAATTGCCCTCCGATATGGATGTGCCGATCTTCGTCAAAGATGAGTTTGGCGCATTTTACAAAGCCATGTTCGAGCATCAGACCGAAAAAGAAAACGGCAAAGCCGTGTTCATGGAATACGCTTGGGACATGTCTTGGTGCGACCCCTGTGCGGCCAATCCTTTGTCGCGCTCTGAGCTGCGCGAGCTCGGCGTGATGTGGCTCGAAGATGGACCGAACTTCAGTATCCAGCCGCAACCGCGAATCGGTCGAGGTCCGCAGCCTGTGGAGGCCTTTGTGACACGCTTGCACGTCCGGTATGACGGCGTGACATTCCCTGAGGATCTCAATTTTCAAGTCACGGGCGACCGCGAGAATTATCAAGGTCGCTATGTCCTGCGTCACCCTTGGCGCGGCGATTATGGTCAGTGTGAAGCGGCCGGCACTTATGCTGAATCTCTGGTCGATCGATGGGACAAAGAGGCGGATAGCCTGGCCAAACTGACGGGCTGGGAGCTGGATGACATTAAGCAGAAAATGGCCGATGGCGGCTTCTCAGCGAGCGCTGTTGGCGTCGCCCAGACCGAGCCGAAAAAGAAATGGTGGCAACGGCTATGGGGGAATTAAGCCCTAGCGCTGACAGGCCCCGCAATAGAAAGACGAGCGCCCAGATTGTACGATCCGTTTCACCGGCGCCCCACACGTGTCGCAAGCGGCCCCTGCGCGGTCATAGACAGAGAAGTGTTTCTGGAAATAACCTAACTCGCCGCTGGCACTGGCAAAGTCTGAAATAGACGAGCCCCCCGCGGCGATGGCTTCGGCAATCACCTCATTGATCGCAGGCGCAAGACGTGCGCTGCGTTTGCCGACCACGCTGGACGCTTTGCGACGCGGACTGATCCCAGCGCGGAACAAAGCCTCACAGACATAGATATTGCCGAGCCCGGCAATCACCGCTTGATCCAAAAGCGCAGCTTTAATCGGGGCCGCTTTGCCCGCCAGAACCTCATCCAAATAAGCGGCATTGAAATGGTTTGAGAGCGGTTCCGGCCCGAGATGCGCGACCCTCGGATACGTGTCGATCTCGGCCATGGACCAGAGTTCCATAAAGCCGAAACGGCGCGGATCATTATAGGTCACCGTCGCGCCATTGCTCATATGAAAGACGACATGGTCATGCGCCGGGTTGGTGCCGGGATCATGGTGGAACTCAGCCGTCGCGGCGGCATTGACGGTGAACCGTCCGGACATGCCCAGATGCATGATCAAGGCCTCGCCAGAGGATAGCTCAGTGACTAAGAACTTTGCTCGGCGTCCCATATGCGTGATGGTCGTGCCTTCGACGCGGTCTTGAAAACGGTCTGGAAACGGAAAGCGCAAATCAGCGCGATGAACCTCGAGCTGCTCAATGCGCGCGCCTTGCATGGCGGGGCTGAGGCCGCGTCGGACCGTTTCAACTTCAGGAAGTTCGGGCATGAAGCGCTATTCAAAATCCTCTAAGGCGAAGCGCTCTTGCCATATCACGCCTGTGCCAAACTCATAGAGGCCAATGTCTAAGCCGTGATAAGGGGTCTTCAAATCGGCGAGCGCGTAATAGCAGCCGCTCGACAATTCGAGCCCGGTGGTCTTTTCTTCAAATCGCGTGGTCCGCAAAAGCTCGTCAGAGGCGCCGCGATCAGGACGAGGCCGAGCTTGGTCAGCAGTCGCGCCGCGCGCCCCTGAGGCACGCGATGGCCTGATCGTCTTACACAATCTATGCCAAGACCGGCAAGATTAAGGGCCGAACGGTGCCATTTTTTGAGGCGCTGAATGCGTTGATGTCGATCTTGGCGATCCGGCCGGTCTTGCTGTCCGATCCTTCCGAAGCTGCAGCTTTTCGACCGCGCCCTCGTCCGCAAGCGGTGTTCCGGGCGCGAGTTCAAACATTACATAATGCTTTCAGGCGAAGGACATTCCTTGTTCCCAAATGCTTTTGGCTTGCATCGCGTCGATCGGTTCATCGAGGAATGCGAGGATCTCCCGCACCGTTTCTTCGGCTTTGGTGACGAGAAATAGATGACCGCCATCTTCGACCACATGCAAACGCGCATTCGGCAGCGCGGTGTTTAGAATATGAGCATTGGCCATAGGGACAATCGCGTCTTGATCGCCAGCCATGACCAAAGTCGGCATCCGCAAGAAGCGGATGAATGGCAGCGACGACCAACCTAAAAAGGCGAGCAATTGATAGACATAGCCCATAGGCGCAGGCGGTTTCAGATTGTGAATATGTTGACCCGCCCCTTCATCGGCGGCTTCGCCATAGAGTTTCTGGAAATTTTCGCGCATAAAATCGGGATCAGTATAGCGCCGCGCGTCGGCCATTTTTGAGAGGGCGCTGACTTTGCCGGGCACCATGGTCATGCCGGCCGTGGTCGCGCAGAGAATGAGCTTGCCGACCGAATTGCGATACTGGAACGCATATTGTTGCGCCATCGCACCGCCCCACGAGACGCCCATCACGTCGACATCGCCCATGCCAAACTGGTCACACAATTTGCGGGCGAGCCGGGCCATCATCCAAGGGCGATAGGGCAGGCGGGCTGGCGGACTCTCGCCAACGCCCGGCATATCGAAGGTGATGATCTCGCGATCGCGGATCGAATCGCCGAGCGCAAAGGCCAGCTCCATATTGGCGCCAATGCCATTGAAGAAGAGCAGCGGACGGGTCTCTGATGCGGGCTTGGTTGACGCGCGTTCAGCCGGCCAATATCCGACCCGCACCGTGTGCGCCCCGAACGTTTCCATGCTGATCTCGGGCAGGCGTTTTGTCGCTTTGCCGGCCGATATTCTGGTGGCCATGAGGGCCTCCTTTTTCTGACAGTGGCCGCGCGAAGGTCTTAACGCCCTCTAGTCGAACACATATTTCCCCGGCGCATCATAGAGCGCTGGGAATTGCTCTGATCCGCCTTGTTCTGGCGCTGGCTTCATCTCGCCACCGCGTTCATGCAGCCACTCTGCCCAACGCGTCCACCAAGAGCCAGAAACTTCCTCAGCGCCAGCAGCCCATTCATCAGCTGTCGGCTCTATACTCGTATTACGAA
This sequence comes from Pseudomonadota bacterium, assembly GCA_039815905.1. GTDB lineage: Bacteria > Pseudomonadota > Alphaproteobacteria > Caulobacterales > Hyphomonadaceae > Henriciella. The sequence goes on from JBCBYJ010000040.1 coordinate 4,197, forward strand.
AGTACTTGGCCTTTGGATTAACGGGAGGGTTGAGGAGCGACTGGATATGTCCGGAATTTGAGAGGATGAACTCTTTATTCTTCGATCCGAGCATATGCAGCGTCCGATACGCCGCTTTCCACGGCGTGATATGGTCGGTGACCCCCGCCACGATGAACGCGTCAACGTCAACTTTGCCCAAATCCGCCATATGGCCCGCGATTTCCACTTGTCCGGGGTTCGTGAACGGCTTTTGCAGGCCAAAATCAAGATAATCAGAATGCAGCTGCGCGGGCAGATTGGTCGTGTCATCGTTCCAGAACAGGACATTATAAGGCGGTGGATCTTCGCCCATCAGGTAATTGTTCACGACATAATTCCAAACCAGATCGTTCGGACGCATCCAAGCAAACATCCGGGCCAGATCATCGCCTTTCAGAATGCCTTTCTGGCGCGAATAGCGCCGGGCAATCTCGAGACTGCGTTCCGACGCCATCTGACCGAGCTCGCTATCGCTTTGATCCGGATCTAAGACGCAGACCTGGAAGGTGAGCGAATTGATCCGCTCATCCCCAGCCGCTGCGAGCAAGCTGGCAAAGGTCGCGGTGGTGATCCCGCCAGAGCAAGCGCCAGAGACATTGACCTTATCCGAACCGGTAATCTCTCGCATCACTTCGGTGCACTGGATTAGGCTGTCGACATAATCAGATAGGCCCCATTCGCGGTGCTCTTTGGTCGGGTTACGCCAGGAAATAATGAACGTCTGGAAGCCCTCTTTGAGCAGGAATTGCACGATACTGGTGATCGGGTCCAAATCGCTGGCATAGTATTTATTGATTTGTGGCGGGATGTTCAGGAATGGAATTTCCCGCACCTCTTCGGTCATCGGCGTATATTGAATGAGTTCCATCATCTCATTCTTCCACACCACTTTGCCAGGCGTGATGGCGACATTCTCGCCGACCACAAACGGAGATTTGTCGACCCGGCTTGGCATGCCGCCATTCTTGGTGAGGTCTTCATAGGCGTTTTGTAGACCCTTAATCAGAGACAGGCCGCCACTATCAATCGCGCGCTTTTTCGCCGCCGGATTGGTCGCCAAAGCATTGGTCGGTGCCAAAGCGTCGGTGATCATATTCATCACAAAGGTCGCGCGCGCATGTTCCATTTCGCCGAGCTTGAGATCGCCGACCCAGTCTTCAAGATGCTCTTGCATCGCCAAATAGGTTTGCATGCCGCGTTTATAAAACGGGTTATTGGCCCAGGCTGGGTCTTTAAATCTTTTATCTTTGCGATCTGGCGCGCGCTCTGACTTGCCGGTGACAATGTCATAGCTTTCTTTCGCCATCTTGCCCGCGAATTTGGCGTTTGCCATGGGCGAGATGCTGGTCTGTCGCAACATCATAGCGACGGATCCTAAAAGTTCTTGGCGGTTGATCCCGCCCAGTAATGGGTTGAGCGCCGTGGTGGAATCCGCGGCGGCCTCACCAATATAGTCTGCGGTCTTGCTCATAAATGCCTCCGATGACCTCCCAGAGCGAGGGGTCGCCTCGCCCGGCATAAGGCTTGCTCTTATGGTTAAGAGTCTAAATTTGGATAACCTTTGCCGATCAAATTCGTTCCATATTGACCTTTTACTGTCAAATACTCATTGGAAACAGAGCATTCAGCTCTCACGCGAATTGGAAGAAATGAAGACACGCGACCGTATCCTTGATGTCAGCTTAGAGCTGTTCAATGCCGAGGGCGAGGCCAAGCAAACGGCTGTCGACATCGCCAATGCGTTGGATATGTCGCCCGGCAATCTTTATTATCATTTCAAAGGCAAAGAGCCGATTATCGCGGCTCTGTTTGAGCGGTTTGAAGAAGAGATGCAAATCATCCTGGGCGGCTCGCATGGCGCGGTCACTTCGGTCGAGGACAATTGGGTCTTCATCTATATCGTCCTTGAAGAGATTTACGATTTTCGCTTTTTCTATCGCAATGTCGGCGACATGATGGAGCGCTATCCGTCTATGGCGAACCGGTTTCGAAAGGTGCTCGCTCAGAAGCGCCTGGCGATTGAGAACGTGCTCAGCCAGCTTGAAAAGCTAAAGATTATCGAGATTGATCGTCGCTTGCGCGCGCCTTTGGTGCAGCAAATGCTGTCGACGCTGACCTTCTGGCTCAGTCATGATTTGATCGAGGGCAGTGAGCGCGATGGGCCAGCGCTGATCCATGATACGGTTCTGCAATTCATGTTGCTGGTCGTGCCCTATATGGGGCCGGCTGGGGCGGAGGCTTTGAGCAATATGTTGGATCGTCACCGCCGGCTCACCGACGCTTAATCTGGCAGGTCGCTGACCGGCAATCCGGTTTCTTTGCGAGTCGCAAACCGGCCTTCAAACGCGACGATGAGGCACGCTGCGACAATGATCACAGCGCCAAGCCAAGTCTGCCAGCCGGGATATTCCTGAAAGAAAATGGAGCCGAGCAAGCCGCTCCAAATCAAAGCCGAATATTCCAATGGCGCGAGCCGCTGCGCAGGCGCTCGGGCATAAGCGAGCGTCATCACATACCAAGTCGTGAAGCCAAAAAACCCAAACATCAAAAACAGCGGAATATCGCTCCAGTCCGGCGGTCCGAACAGGCCGAATGTGACCGGCAAAAGGGCCACAGCCGGGACCGTATTGGTAAACATGGCAATCGTCGTTGCGTCTTCATGGGTGGCGCGCATGCGCAGCAAGACCAAGCCAAGCGCGTACAAAAAGGCCGCCAAGAAACAGCTCGCCGTGCCGAGCATCCATAGCTCGCTCGCGGCGCCATCTTGGGGGCGTCCCATGACCGCGAGCACGGCGCCGGCAAATCCGATCACGGTTGCGATGAGGGCGATTGGCGTGATCGGCTCTCGCAAGACCGCGCGCGCCACAAACGGCACCATCAGGGCGGCGGTAAAGCCGATAATCGTCGCCAGAGCCAGCGGCAAATGTAAAAGCGCGAAGAAGAATGTATAGGCGCAGCCCAGCTGGATCAGTCCGCGCATGGTGTGAAACCGAATCGCGGAAAGGCTCGGCATAGGACGGTTCTGGGCCCGAAACACGCTGAGTGCGATGAGACTTCCGAACAAAAATCGCCAGGCCAGCAAATGATGCAATCCCGCGCTCGGCGCGATCGCCTTAACCAAAGCATCAATTCCCGACCCCATGGCGATCGCGGCGATGGCCAGCAGGATGGGACCGAAAGTATGGGACGCGCGCATTTTAGCGCTTTATGCCGTTCTGAAACGAATGGCCAGGACCGCCCGCAATGACGCGGCGGTGTTTTTAAGGTTTGCTGCTCGCGGCCACGCGGCCAACCATAGCCGGCGAAACCGCGTCGCGTCGCATTTCAAAGGTTCCGGTTTGCTCATCTGGCCAGCCGAAATACCAGCGGCCCGCGATCCGCAGGCCATCGTCGAGAATCGTGCCCTCACAATAGATGGGCTCTTCATCAACGCCGTGATAGGTTTTGAGAAAGACCAATTCCTCATCATGCACATGACCGCGCAAGGAGGCATCTAATTCATCGCCATGATCTTTGAACAATTTATTCGGTTCAAGCATCGAGCCGGTCACGCGCCCCGCTTCAGCTCTCAACCACGCCGAGAAGGGCACACTCTTGAGTGCGCCATCTCCGTAATCGAAGCGACCTGTCCATACGCCGCTTACCTCAAAAAGGTCTCGTTTCATCCCCATAAGGTCTTCATGCCAGAAAATAAGTAATCAATGCAAGTCTCTTTCTCTATATTGTAACCAAAAAGCGACAGATTTGTGTGTGAGAAAGGATTAATAATGTCATTTCCGATTGTTTTTTTCGATTTGGCCGGCCCTGACGAGGCCCAATTGCGGGCGTTTTATGCCTCTGTTTTCGACTGGCCGTGCGGTCAACCCGGGTCGTTTTCGCCTGGCAATGGCGCAAACCTTGAGGCCATGATTCGCCAAGACCCGGCTGAGAAGGTGCTTTATATCGGCGTCCCAGACGTCACCGCGACGCTGCAAGCGGTGGAGCAAGCTGGCGGAACCATCGATGTGCCGCGATTTGAGCGGCCGGGTATTGTCGTGCTCGGTCTGTTTCTCGATCCTGCCGGAAACCGCATGGGTCTGGTAGAAATGGATGGCGATCAGCCGCGCATTCCAGACTAAACGTCGACTTCAGCTTCGAGCGCATTGTCTTGAATAAATTGCCGGCGTGGCTCGACGACATCGCCCATCAGTCTTGAGAACATGTCACCCGCTTCAAGCGCATCATCGACTTGGACTTGCAAAAGTGTGCGGGCGTTTCCGTCCAGCGTGGTTTCCCAGAGCTGGTCGGCATTCATTTCGCCAAGGCCCTTATAGCGCTGAATTTTAAGCCCCTTGCGGCCCGATGCGAGCACCGCCTCGAGCAGACTGACCGGGCCTGTGACCGGAATTTCCCCGGCTTTCTCATTGCGCAAAATTGACGGCTCCACATAGATTGGGCGAATATTTTGGGCGAGATTGTTCAAGCGCGAGGCATCCGCGCTGGCGAGCAATTGCGCATCTAAGACAGCTTTTTCCTCAACCCCGCGCACTTCGCGGACCAGAACCAGGTTGCGGTCTTCGAATCGACCTTCCCAGGTGTCTTCGCCCTCTTCAGCGACAATGTTGAGCCGTTCGGCGGCCTGTTTGGCTTCCTCATCCGAGGCCCCGGGAGCGAGCGCCCCTGCGATTGCGGCTTGCTCTACAATTTCACCCGGCGCGCGCAAAGACAGGCGCCAAAGCGCTTGTTTGAATTGCGCAGCGGCACGCACGCGGTCGCGCAAGTCTTCGCTGGCGATTTGCGTGCTATCGGCCAAGATCAGAACTTCACCATCGGTGCCGGATTCGATCAGATAGGTGTTTAGCTCGTCATCATCTTTGAGATACCGCTCTGATTTACCACGCATAACTTTATAGAGCGGCGGCTGGGCAATGTAGAGATAGCCGTTTTCGATGACTTCCGGCATTTGACGATAAAAGAAGGTCAGCAACAGCGTGCGAATATGAGCGCCATCGACGTCAGCATCGGTCATGATCACGATTTTATGGTAGCGCAGCTTTTGAATATCGAACTCGTCGCGGCCAATGCCAGCGCCCAGCGCCATAATCAGCGTCCCGACTTGATCAGAGGATAGCATTTTATCAAAGCGCGCGCGTTCAACATTCAGGATCTTGCCGCGCAAAGGCAGAATGGCCTGGTTTGAACGATCGCGGCCTTGCTTGGCTGAGCCGCCGGCTGAATCGCCCTCCACAATGAAGATTTCGGACTTGGCCGGGTCTTTTTCCTGACAGTCCGCCAGTTTGCCGGGCAGGGAGGTGATGTCGAGCGCGGTCTTGCGGCGGGTCAGCTCGCGGGCTTTGCGCGCCGCTTCTCTGGCCGCCGCAGCTTCGACGATTTTCATCATCACTTGCTGCGCTTCTTTCGGGTGCTCTTCGAACCATTCGGCGAGCTTTTCGCCAATCAGGCTTTCGACCACAGGGCGAACTTCAGACGAGACCAGTTTGTCCTTGGTTTGCGAGCTGAATTTCGGATCGGGGACTTTGACCGACAGCACACAGGTCAAGCCTTCGCGCGCATCTTCGCCCGTGATGTCGACTTTTTCTCTTTTCGCCGCGCCGCTTTCGGTTGCATATTTATTGATGATCCGGGTCAGGGCGCCGCGAAAGCCCGCCAAATGCGTGCCGCCATCGCGCTGCGGGATATTGTTGGTGAAGCAGAGCACATTCTCATGATAGGCATCGGTCCATTCCAAAGCCGCTTCGACGGTGATGCCATCTTTTTCACCGATAACGTAAATCGTTTCCGGGATCAGCGCGTTCTTGGTCTCGTTGAGATGCTGAACAAAGGCTGCGACGCCGCCCGCATATTCCAGAACCGACTCATAAGGCTCGACTTCGCGCAGGTCTTTGAACACGATCCGGACACCAGAATTCAAAAAAGCCAATTCGCGCAGACGATGTTCCAGCGTCTTGCGATTGTACGTGGTCATGGTGAACGTATCAGGGCTCGCTAGGAAGCGCACGGCGGTGCCGGTATAGGGCGATCCATCGGCTTTGGTCGGGCTGGTGCCGATAACTCTCAGAGGGGCCTGTGTGCGGCCACCATCGACAAACCGCACCGTGTGCTCAGATCCGTCGCGGTGAATGGTCAGATCCAACCAAACGGAGAGGGCATTCACAACCGAGACGCCAACCCCATGCAGGCCGCCAGAGACTTTGTAGGAATTGCTGTCAAACTTGCCGCCGGCATGCAGCTCGGTCATGATCACTTCGGCGGCGGAGCGGCCTTCGGTCGCGTGCTGTCCGACGGGAATGCCGCGTCCATTATCGGTGACTTCCGCTGAACCGTCTGGGTGCAATGTGACGGTCACCTCGTCGGCATGACCGGCTAAGGCTTCGTCAATCGCATTGTCGACGACCTCGTAAATCATATGGTGCAGACCCGAGCCATCGTCGGTGTCGCCAATATACATGCCGGGTCGTTTTCTGACTGCTTCAAGGCCTTTCAAAACCTTGATCGAGTCGGCGCCATATTCTGGATTGGTTCCTGTCGCGTCCGTCATCTGAGCAAGCCCTTGCGAGTGATTCGTAGAATTCCCTTTATTTATAGGGGGTTTTGACCAAAAAGGGAAATCCGGGACTGGTATTTTAATAGATTAAATGGCCAATAAAATACCAGTCC
>JBCBYJ010000041.1:0-10515 GCA_039815905.1 Pseudomonadota bacterium
ATAAGGGACGGCTGATGGAGAGATCGGGGTATATTTTGAAACAGATAATCATCACATGGGTTGCCGCTTTTGCCGTGTCCAGCGCTGCCGCGCAGGGGATTGAGCAGACCAAAGGCGACTTTCAAGACAAGTTCCGGCAATTGGACGAAGTTCTGCCCAGCCCGAATGTCTATCGCAATGCGGCGGGCGAGCCAGGCCATGAATATTGGCAACAAGAAGCCGACTATTCGATCCAGGTCAGCCTCGATGAACCGGCGCGGCGACTGACCGCCTCGCAGACCATAACCTATAAGAACAATTCGCCAGACACGCTGCGCTATTTGTGGCTTCAGCTCGATCAGAACCGCTTCCGCGAAGATTCGATTGCCGAGATGACGCGGACATTTAGCGCCAAAGCGCCGGGCTCTGTAAACCTGCGCGAAGCGGTGACCCCGCAAATGACACTCCACTCGGTCCGGCGGATGCAAGCGCAAGCCGATACCGCCTATGGCTATGACATTACCCGCGTCGCCGATGGCCGCGGCAATGCGCTGCCCAATACGATTGTCGGCACGCTGATGCGGATTGACTTGCCGCGTCCGCTCGCCTCTGGCGGATCGACCACGTTTCAAATCGATTGGGCCTATAATCTGTTAGATGCGAAAGCCCTGAACGGGCGCGCCGGGTATGAGCATTTCCCGGATGATCCGCGTGAAGGCGGCAATGACATTTTCTTAGTCGCGCAATGGTTCCCGCGCATGGTCGTCTATTCCGATTATGAAGGCTGGCACAATAAAGAGTTTCTCGGCAGCGGTGAGTTCGCGCTCGAATTCGGCGATTATACCGTCGAGATCACTGTCCCGGATGATCATATCGTCTCTTCCTCAGGGGTTTTACAAAATGCCCGCACTGTGCTGACGGCGGCGCAACGCAGCCGTTTGGCCGAAGCACGCGACGCCGACCGTCCGGTCTTTGTCGTGACACCCGAAGAAGCCGAAGCCAATGAAAGCTCTAATCCTGATGGCATGAAGACCTGGCGGTTCCGCGCCAATAATGTCCGCGATTTTGCTTGGGCGAGCAGCCGCAAATTTGCTTGGGACGCCCAAGGCTTCGATCAGCCCGGCGCTGAACATGAGACGGTTATGGCCATGTCCTTCTTTCCGAAAGAAGGCGGGGAGCTGTGGGAGAAATATTCGACCACATCCGTGATCCACACAATGGACGTCTATAATCGGTTCGCCTTTGATTATCCGTATCCCACCTCGCAATCGGTGAATGGACCCGTTGGCGGGATGGAATATCCGATGATCACCTTTAATGGGCCGCGCACGACGCTGCAGGATGATGGCAGCCGGACCTATACAATGGCTGAAAAACGCTTCCTGATCGGCGTTGTGATCCATGAGATTGGTCACATCTATTTTCCCATGGTGGTCAATTCCGATGAGCGTCAATGGACCTGGATGGATGAAGGCCTGAACAGCTTTTTGGACAGTGTCGCAGGCTATGAATGGGATCCTGATATTCCGTGGACGCGCTCGCTGCCGCGGGATCTGATCATGTATATGATCTCGGATCAGCAAGTCCCGATCATGACCCAATCAGACAGCGTGCTTCAGCTCGGGCCAAATGCTTATGGCAAACCCTCTGCGGCCCTGCACATCCTGCGTGAAACTATTCTTGGGCGCGAAAAATTCGACTTTGCGTTCCGCGAATATTCGCGCCGTTGGAAGTTCAAACGCCCGACCCCAAGCGACTTTTTCCGCACCATGGAAGAGGCCTCTGGCGTCGATCTCGATTGGTTCTGGCGCGGCTGGTTCTACACCACAGACCATGTCGATATCTCGCTCGACCGGGTGTTCCATATGGAACTGAACACAGAAGACCCGGATATCGACTTGTCGCGGCTGCGCGATGATAAAGCTGCAGAACCCGCAAAAGTCGGCGTCACCGCCAATGCCGCCGAAGGGCAGGCCACTTGGGTCGAGCGCTTCCCAGATATTCGCGACTATTATGACGATCATGATATTTACACCGTCACCAATAAAGAGCGGAACAGCTATAAGTCTTTCCTTGACGGGCTAGACGATTGGGAGCGGGTCGCGTTTGATCGCGCAGTCGCCGAAGATGCCGAATATTATGCGCTGGAATTCTCCAATATTGGCGGTCTGGTCATGCCGATCATTCTCGGCCTGGAATTTGCCGATGGCAGCACCGAGAAAATGTACATCCCGGCTGAAATTTGGCGCAAAAGCCCGCACCGTGTCAGCAAATTGCTGGTCTTTGAAAAAGGCAAAACGCTGACACAAATCGTCATCGATCCGGATTGGGAAACCGCGGATGCGGATCTCGAGAACAATTACTATCCGCGCCGGATCACACCGTCTCGGGTCGAAGCGTTCAAGTTCGAGCGTCCGTTCTCTTATGCGCGGCGCGATATCATGCAGGATATCAAAACCGAGCTGGACGAGGACGATCCTGAAACCAATGAGGACGACTCAGACGATCCGTCTGAAACATCTGGCGACGAGTAAACCATGCGCGGCTCGCTGTTTGTATTCGGGGTCATGGGCCTGCTCGCATCTGTCGCAGCGGGCCCGGCCCAGGGCCATGAGCAAGCGATTGCCTTTACCGAGATCGCCTTCATCGCTGATGAGCCTGGGAGCGATTGCGTCTTAGACGGTTGCCGGTTCGAGGTTGCGCACCGGCTGGTCATCCATGATGCAGAGAGCACCTTGATGAAAGCCCTCGGCGCCCGCGCGGATCTGGTCTCTGACCCAGTGGCGCAGGCTCGGTTTGAGACCTATGTGGCGGAGCGCTTTCAGCTCCTCGACGAAGCCAGCGGCGACCCGGTCGCGCTCACTCTGCTTGGCGGCGAAGTCGAGCGCGGCTATTATTGGGTCTATCAGGAAGGTGAGCTGAGCGTCGGGCAAAGCGCGCTTTTGATCTCGCAAACCGTGCTGATGGATGCAATCCAGACGCAAACCAATCGCGTCAATGTCAAATATCGAGACGGCCTAGAGACCTTCGTCTTCACTGCGCCGGCGAGATTTGCGCGCTTTGATTTTGATGCAGATTAGCGGCTAAGCGTAGCGCTAAGCAAAGCCAGGTGTACGCCTGTCGACAATCTCGCTGAGCGTGACGCCCAGCTGACCATCAGCAACGACCAGGCGTCCGCGCGCCATAAGGCGGTCAGAGACATAGATATCGACCAAGTCCGTGGTGCTGTTTTCCAGCGCAACAATCTCGCCTTCAGACAGCGCCATCAGATCTTCCATTGGCACGCGCGCCTCGCCGAGCACGACGTCAACTTTGACGGGGGCATCCATAAGGCTGTCTTCAAGCGCGCGGTTTACAGTCATCTGGCTCTTATCTCTGATTTGCTTTGACAGTTCAAACTGGCGGTGAATGGTAACCGAGACGTTTACAGAACCGCTTATTCCACAAATAAGTCGCCTTGGCCTTCAATCACAATAGCGGCCAAGCGGCGCACGCGCTGTAAAGCGTCGTTTCGGTCGCTCTCATCAATCGCCGCCTGTTCAAGATGAGCGGCAAGATCGACAATGCTGGTCAGCACTTTTTTCAGATCTTCTGAGGTTCTCGCCAGGCGCTCGGCCTCCGCGGCCAAGGCATCATTGCGGGCAATGGCCGCGCCGCCCGCTTGCGCATCGCTGAGCAGCAGCGCCAAGTCTTGCGCCGTGATCGAAACGGTTTCGGGCCCATGTGTTTGGGGCGCGCTGAAATCGCTGGCAAAGGGAAACGGTTCGATCTTGTCGATGCGGCGCTTCATTCGATCAGCTCGTCATCTGAATCGCGGACCAGAATATCGCCGCGTTTGACCAATGTTCGGGCGAGCGCCAGAATTTCGGTTCGAGCCGCGTCGATTTCACTGCGGCGCACCGGGCCAACACTCTGCATCTCTTCGCGGATGAGGTCCGCGGCGCGTTGGGTCATATTGCCGAAAAAGGCTGCCGCCACCGGCTCTGGCGCGCCTTTCAGGGCGAGCGTCAGTACGGCGCGGTCGACGCTGCCGAGAATGGTCTGCAAGCTCGCCGCATCGAGACCGGCAAGATCAGCAAAGGTGAACATCAGCGCGCGGATCTTCTCGCCCGATCCCGGCTCAGCCGTGTTGAGTGAGGCGAGGAGTTTTTCTTCGGATTGGCTGTCCAATTGATCAAAGATGCGGGCCACATGTTCGTGCCCGCCGGTGAGACGGATATCGCTTGCTTGATCCACTTGCTGGCTCAGCGCCCGTTCGAGCGCAGTGATCGCGGCCGGGTGAACCTCGCCTAAAGTGAGCAAGCGTTTGAGCGCGTCGGTGGCAATAGCGCGCGGCAAAACCCGCACCGTATTGGCGGCCGCATCCGGGCTGAGACGCGACAAGATCAGGGCGATGACTTGCGGGCTCTCAGATTGGATCATGCTGGCCAGCGTGTTGCCATCGCGGGTCGAGAGGTGCGTCCAAATCGTCGTCGGCGCAGCGGTATGATCCGCAGACCCGGTTTGCATGGCCTGGACATAGGCGCGCACGGCGCCCATTTCGGCGCTGTCATCATCGGGCAGATCTTGCATCGCGGTGCTGAGCTGTTCGGCTTCCTGCGGCGAGAGCTGCGACCAGACCGCAGACGCCCGCGCGCCCAGCGCCCGCATCAACAGCGCGCTGCGGGTTAAGCCTTGCGGGGAGACTGGACGTCCCGAGTCAGGACCGCGGGCAGGGGCAAGGGCAGGGGTAAGGGCAGGGACGCTCATCTAATCCTCCGCATAAGACATCCAATCGCGCACCAGGCGAGTGGTCTCATTCGGTTTGGTTTCGGCAAGGGTGCTGGCCGTGTGCAGGTCTGACGGCAGGACAGGCTCTGGTTCAGGGGCCGCGAGGCGCGCTTGTACCGGTTCGCGCGGCGCGGCGACCACCGGCAGAGGGCTGCGCGCGCCGAGCGGCGGCCCACTGCGATTGATCAAACCCATCAGCAACACGCCACAGAGCAGGCCGAGACCGGTCAGTTCGGCGATTTCGATCGGGCGGAGCGCCGCCGTCACACCTGGCGCAAATGGAAATTGTTTCAAAGTCAGCGTATCGGTTTCAGCGTCAAAGCCGATCGCAGCTTCTAAAATACTTTCAATCTGGGCGCGCGCGGCGGTCATATTGGCGGTCGCTTCGCCATCGAGCAGCACCAGGACGGTGCGGGCCTGACGTCCAGAGAGTGAGACCCGCACTTTGTCGGCGCCGATCAGCGGTTCAATCAGATAGGTCAGCTCTTGGTCTGCGCGGTCGCCGATGGGCGCCGGTGCTGGGCGGCTAAACAGATCGGCGGCGCGAACGGCAAACACCCCGGCGGCGAGCAAAAGCGCAGCCAGGGCCAGAAGGCGTGTGGTAGATGTACGATCGGTCGCGCTCATTCTCTACACCATTGCCCGGCGCAGGTGCGGGCATTCCCGTCTTCTATACGGGCGGCGTCGTAAACGGCGCTTTAACAAGGCCTTATTGCGCGCAGCCACTCAGGCGGTCTGCGCGAGGCCTGAAGCGCTTAGCGGTATTGTTGAACCCGCGTCGTGCGCAAGCCTTTGCGGCCATGCTTCGAATAGAGCGCCCGCCAGCCGGAAAACTCTTCTTCGCTAAGATCGTAGCGACGAAGCGCTTCTTCTTCCGTCAAAAGGCCGCCGGTCACAGCGGCAACGATTTCGGCTTTGCGGCGGGTCACCCATCGGGTAATGCCGGGTTTCGGTAAATCTGACAAAGTCAGCGGACGACCATCTGGGCCGCGCACGCTGAGGGATTGAGACGTCTGCGCCATTTTTCTCACCATCTTCTATTGGTTCCAAAAAGCCACTTCTGTGGCCATAGCGCAGGTTATACAGCGCTCGAATTAAAACCTGTTTCAGGGCGATCTGTGAATTTTCATGAAAATTGGACACAACCCGACAAACGCCGTTAGGGGCCTGTTTGCAAAGTTGTATCGATTTGGATCAGGTTCCCGAAGGTGCTGTATTCATTACAGAAGCCCCGATCGTGCCGGATGTCTCAAGACCCGCTTTGGATTGTGAAGTGTGCCAGGTCTGCGGCAGTGTCGGCGCTGATATCCGGCACCGCGGTCATGAACAGCTCGGCAGCATGAGATGTGCCAAGCACTTCGCGGCACCGCGCTGGAACCCCTGCTTGCAGAAGCCGGCGATAAAAGACCACGCCTTCATCTCGCAGCGGGTCGCACTCATTCACGCTGATCATCGTTGGCGGCAACCCGCGCAAATCGTCTGCTGACGCAAAGAGCGGCCACGCCAGCGGATTCTGGGCCTCAAACGCGTCCATTCCATAAGCCATCGCGCCGCGATTAGAGTGCAAGCGCAAGAGAATGCCATTATTCTCTGTCGATGAGGGCAAATCTTCGCGCGGCCAAGATCCGGCAATATAAGGACACAGCGCATAGAGCCCGCTAATCAGACCCAAATCGCCGTCTTGTTTCAGCTTCAGCCCGGTCGCGAGGGTCAGATTGCCGCCGCCGCTTTCGCCGGCAATGACAATGCGATTGGCGTCAATGCCAAGCTGTTCAGCCTGCTCAGACAGCCATTTCACGCCCGATACGCAATCATTGAGACCGGCTGGAAACGGCGCGACCTCTGGCGCAGAGGACGGGGTCAGGCAATTGCGGAAATCGACCATCGCAACTGCGACGCCTTTGGCGGCAATGAGTTTCGACCAGGCCCGATAATTCCCATGGAAGCAAGAGAACACCATCATCCCGCCGCCATGAATGTAATAGACGCAAGGCAAAGGCTCATCGCTGTGCGGGCGCACGAACCGGACTTTGATCGTGTTGCCGTCTGGGGCGGAGGTAAATTCATGCTCGGAAATGTCCAAGCCCGCCGATGGCGCGACCTCTTCATTGTCCATCATGTCCAAGAGGAGCTGCAATTGCTCTGCCGCGGCCTGCGCTTCTGGTGTGTTGGCCTCCGCCAATTGCGCGTCGCGCGAGGTGACATCGCTCTCGTCCGGCGGCGGTAACAGGGTCAGCAGCGGTTTTAGCCTTGGGTCCAGTCTCAGATCCGTGTCGATATCCGCCATAGGGGGTGCCCTCTCTGCCCGTCTGACACGCAGCCAAACACAATTTTAAGGCCAAAGGCTAGTTTGTCGTCGCGAGAGTCGCTTAAGCGAATTGCGGTGCGATCTTCAAATTCTTCACCCAACCCAGCTTTTGATAGACCAGTAGAATGGTGCCATTATAATCGACAATGCGGTTCCAAAGGCCCTTGCGCGGGCGATGCAGAGCGCTGACGGGCTGATCATGGTGATGGTCATGGAAGGCCTCGCCGCCGGTCAATAAGCCAATCAAATGGTCCGCCCAAACGGGCGTCTTCAAATGCCCAAGGACATTGATCCCATAGGTCGTGGCGTGGAATTGAATCGCCCGCCCGATGACGAAACACGCATGGCAGATCGCGGTCAGGATCAAAGACCCACCGGCGGCCCAGACGATCAGATAAATCACCGCCGGGACCGCCAAATGCAGCACCAAGGACAGCGAATTGTAGAACCCGTCCATCCAAACAATGATCGGTTGCTGTTTCAGCCACAGGGCCATTGGCCGGGTCATATCTTTGGCATCACGCCAGATAATCCATCCGACCCAGGCCCAGCGTTTTGATTCAAACGGATTGTGCGGATCGCCCGGCTGATCAGAGAAGCGGTGATGTTGGCTATGATAATTCACCCAATCACGGACATTGCCCTGCATGGCGATCATCAGATTGATCATGGTGATGACTTGAGCCGGGGCTTTCAGCTCTCCGGCGCGGTGTTGCATGACCCGATGCAAGGGCCCGATGCCAGCATTGCAGACAAAGATGGAGACCAAAACGATGGCAATCCCCAGAGGCAAATAATACCACCGCAAAGTCAGGCCCGACAGCGTGGCGCCTAAAATGATCATGGTAATCAAAACCGCCAATCCGATCGCTGGGTAAAGAACGGCTGAGAAGAAACTCGCAAAATTAAATGTGGACCAAGTCTTTGGGATCGCGACTGAGCGAGGGATCATTCTGAGGGCCTCCGAATAAAAAGAGTTGCGCTATTTGCGCGGGCTTCGCTTTAATTTTGAGTTAAGACTCCAGCGCAGATTGCGGAAGCCCTGTGCTGATCAAATCCTTGCAATGTTTTGAAGTGTGACGGGAGAGTCACGCAAACTGTAACGCTCCCGCCAGGTTCAGGGCCAGGTTCAGGGCCAAGTTAAGGACCAAACTCAACGATTATCGAATTCAGAGCGCACCAATTCCAAGCCCCGCTTTGTGATGCGATAAGGTTGGCCTTGTTTAGAGGCGATGGCGCGGCGGCGTTTGAGCTTGCGGAACAGGACTAAATCCAATCCTGGGGCGCGCCAGCCGTCGCGGTTGATGCAGGTAATGTGGGTAATTTTGCGGTGCTCGCCGCGTTCAACTTCAATCCGCCCGCCTTGCGCGAGCAAGTGAAGGATGCGCTGTTCAGCGCGTGAAATGTCCATTCTTCGTCTATCCGATTGTGCGCTTAGTGCGCAGCGAAACAGGCTGATCCTATATCGGATCAGGGCTCGGCTGTTTCTGGCCCCGACTGGCAATTTGAGCGGTTCGGGGCCCTTACCGGGTCTCGGATAGGTTGAACATAAAGTCTCCGTTAGGCCGCCTGTTTAGGAAACCCCTGCCTGCCCCGTCAAGAGCATCCGGCGTGTTTTCCATACGCGCGCCCTGGGCGCAACGGGGCGCAACGATCTCCGGAGAGACTGGGCGCAATCCGTCCAGCCGAGCCTCCCGGATCTCGTCCGGAACGCGACCTCTAATGGCTTAGCCCTGCACCTGCGTTCAAGCGCTCCCCATGGCGCGCTGGACGGCCCAGACGAGCTGGGCAGAGCGGGGAGGAGAGAATGTCCTTTCACCTCACCCATTGCCCCGGCCACGGCCCGATGAGCCCGTCCGGCCAGGACCGGAAGGATAATGCAATTGAAACTGCGGATTGCACGCCTTTCAGGTCAGGTTTGCAATACGGCCTGCCACGAACCGATGCAACAGCTCGGAGAGTATTGAGACGTCGTCTATTTGCCAGCGATCTTCAAACGCGTAACCAGCGTTTTTTGCGAACGTGAGCTTGGCCTCTTGCAGCTTGTTTTTTCCAGTCTCGTTTAGGGCAACGAATGCGAGCCGGGCATCACGTGCTGACGATTCACGATCTACCAGACCAATCTTTTGCATCGGCCCGACCATTCTAGTGATGGTTGAGGCACTTACATACATGCGCTTGGCCAACTCGACTCGGGGAAGTCGGTTATCCGCCGCGCGCTCCAAGTGCATCAGCAGGAAAAACTCGTTTACAGAAAGTCCATGGACGGCCGCGAAAGCGCCGCTAACCCTATCTCTCAGCTCGTCCGCACTTTGCAGGAGCCTCAATGCACTAATCATGTACATTTCATCGTTCATCACTTAATTCTTTCAATAAGCTTGCATACGCAAGCTGTATGCAATAGGCGGTCGGGATAGTAAAACGCTATTTCGAGGGCTGTTCGATGAATTATGAGATTTTATTCTCGCTTGTAGGTATCGTGGCCATGGTTGGGTGGCTTGCGCTGTTATTCTCGCCGATGAGTCCAAAATGGTCAGACCTAATTGCGGGGTGGATCGTGCCGACAATTCTTGCGTCCACCTATGTCGTTACCAGTCTGCTTCCAAATGAAAACGGCGGTGGATTTGGTAGCTTTGCAGAAGTTGCGCAACTCTTCACGAACGACTCCGCCGTCATGTCTGGGTGGGTGCACTTTCTCGCGTTCGATCTGGTGGTTGGCGCATGGATTTGCCGGTCGGCAAGAACCGTTGGCGTGAGTTTTTGGTTTGTCGTGCCAACGCTTCCCCTCACGTTCCTGTTTGGGCCGGCGGGATTTGCCCTATTTGTACTGATCACGACCGCGACCAGATTAACTGAGAGAAAAATAGCAACTTGAATATCACGAGCGGCTTAAAATCGCCTCCGAACCGTCGCTGGCAAATCTTCATTCGGAGATGTACTGGTCTTAGTTTAGCCTATATTTGAATACTATCATGCACCCTAAGGCTCAGGAGGCGCACCCAATGAATGATGAACCCGAAGACAAAAAGAACCCTGATTCTATAGTCAATCAAATCGCAGATGCCGTGATTTCGAATGGGGGTCCAGAGCTGATTGGTGCTGCAATTGACGCCTGGAGGAGCGCGGCTGAAGATGCGCTAGAAACAACTGAGGAACTCGCCAGCGCGGT
Source organism: Pseudomonadota bacterium (assembly GCA_039815905.1). Lineage (GTDB taxonomy): Bacteria > Pseudomonadota > Alphaproteobacteria > Caulobacterales > Hyphomonadaceae > Henriciella. Next base: position 10,227 of record JBCBYJ010000041.1, read on the forward strand.
CAGCCAAAAGTTAGGAGACGTTGCAGGATCAGCTGGAGAAACCCTCGGAGATGCGGCTGAAGCAGCAGCCGACGTGGCATCCAATATTGATATCAATCTCTAGCGCTTGACCTCATCGACGGGCGATCTGATCTCTAATGGCTTAGCCCTGCACCTTCCTCTAAGCGCCCCCCACGGCGCGCGGCGCGCGTCCGTGGGGTTCAACATGGGAGGTTTGCTGGGTGAGACCGGGAGCGGTGCGGTCGCTCTCGAGCTTGGGGGCAAGATCGTGCGCTGGACGGCCCAGACG
>JBCBYJ010000042.1:0-10440 GCA_039815905.1 Pseudomonadota bacterium
TGACGATATCACCGCCGATGCCATCGCAGCCGCCTTTCAAGTCGAGATTAGCGAGCATCCCGAGGTCATCGCTATGCTCGCGGCACGCTATGCTGAGATGGACACTGACTTCACGCCAGCGCGTCGGCGCATGGCCCGCATCCCACACGGGGCGAGCTTGATCGACAACCCGGTATCGGGTGCGCCGGGATTTCAAACCGAAAATGTCTTCACTTTGGCGGGCGTCCCGAAAATCGTTGAGGGTATGCTGGGCGATATCGGGCCGCGCCTTAAAACCGGCGCTGTGGTGCGCGCGGTCACGGTACGGGGCAGCGACTTAAGAGAAGGTGACTTGGCTGAAGCGCTGGTCGCACTGTCTGAGCAATATGATGGCGTAAGTATCGGGTCCTATCCTTGGTTCCGCACCCTGAACGATCACGGCGTCGCGCTGATCGCGCGCGGCTCGGATGAAGCGGCCCTGAAATCGGTCAGCCAAGCTTTGGTCGACTTGGTCAAAGCCCAAGGCGTCGAACCCGATGTGTTGGATGGCGAGGAATAGGATCGGGGCGGGGGCATGCGGGATGTTTTAGTCGATGGTCGCACCATTATCTGGTCCGGCCTGGCCTTTTTGGCGCTGACAATTGGGTTCGGCATTTGGATCCAGGCTTATGATTTGCAGATGATTCTGGATGAACTTAGCAACTCAGATCAAATCCGCCGCGTCGTCGCAGAGATGAGCGCTGAGCAGCGGGCCGGGCATTGGTGGATGACTTTGGTCTTAGATTATGCCTATCCGCTGGCATATGGCAGCTTCTTTGCGGGTCTCGCGCTGCGCAATTTTGACAAAGCTGGGCTGTGGATCGCGATTCCGGCTTTTCTGAGTGTACCGGCGGATATGATCGAAAACACCATTCAGCTCTTCATTCTAAGCGGCGACGAGGCCTTGATTGGGGTGAAGACGATTGTCACGCCGATCAAACTGGTCTCATTTGTGTTAGCGGCGATCATCGCCCTGTTCGGAATAGCGCTCGCCGCGTATCAACGCCTGGCGGGGGCTGATTGAGCAAATCGCGGCAGCGGGGCCTTGGCTTCCGCGAGGGTGGGCCGCGCAGATGAGGCGATCCCTTGCGTCTCTTAAGCGAGACGGATGCAAATACTTGGAGAAATGGATGTCTGAGAATATTGTCCTTGTCGAGCGCGATGGGCCTGTTGCGATTGTCACGATGAACCGGCCAGACGCGCTGAATGCGCTGAGCCGCGCCTTGCGCGCGCAGCTGGTCAAGACGTTTGCGGACTTGGCGGAGGACGACTCAGTTCGAGTCACCGTGCTCACCGGGGCAGGCCGGGCCTTTACGGCAGGCGTTGATCTCAAAGAAGCGGGCGAATCAGGCTTTGCGCTCGGCGCGGATGGCGGCGAGCTCGATTTGGCCAAAGGTCTCGCCGCTTATCCCTGGCCGATCATCGGAGCGATTAATGGCTTTGCGATCACGGGCGGGTTTGAATTGGCGCTGATGTGCGACGTCTTATTGGCGTCCGAAAATGCGAAATTTGCCGACACGCATGCGCGCGTCGGAATCATGCCGGGCTGGGGGCTCAGCCAGAAGCTTTCTCGCCTGATCGGCATTAGCCGCGCCAAAGAACTCTCCTTTTCGGGGAATTTTCTCGAAGCTGAACAGGCGGAGCGATGGGGTTTGGTGAATCGCGTCTACCCAGCCGATGAGCTGGTCCCGGCCGCGGTCAAGCTGGGGCATGAAATGGCGTCCTGCGACCCGCTTCTATTGCGCAATTATAAGCGGGTTATCGATGATGGTTTCGCCGTTGGATTCGGCGACGGACAGCGCCTCGAAATCGCACGGTCTGCCGAACATGCGGCCGGGGTGACCGCCGAAAGTGTGGAAGCGGCGCGCAAAGCTGTGACCGCGCGCGGGCGAAGTCTTAACGATTAAAGGCGGCTTAGAGACGTTGGTTTGGTGAAATTGAGACGCTAGGTCAATAAACAGGTCTTGCTGTTGCAATTCCGCCGCGCCGGATTAAAAAAAGCGCGGGAATGACAAACTTCTACAGGGATGGTCTCGCGTGTGTATAGAAAACCGCGTAGGACAGAAGTCTACGGAATGGTCCGTAAAATTCCTGCGGTCGTGGAACAATGGTGTTCTCACGGCAGACACAAGGGGAAGAGTATGAAAAAAACTCTCATGTGCGCAACCGCCGCGGCCGCGCTTGCCGGCTCAGGCTTAGTCGCTCACGCGGACGGTTGGTATGGCCGTGCTGATATCGGCGCTGTTCTAGACGGTACTTTGGATCACGATCCAGAACTGAACGTACCTTACACGCTCGGTGGCGACTCCGAGACGGACGAAATGCTTCTCGGCTCTCTGGGCCTCGGCTATTCGTTCGGTAATAGTTTCCGGGTTGAAACGGTATTGACGCATCGCAATGGCGATCTCGATGTCGACAATTCGACCAATGGCGGATTTCCACCCAACACCACGGACGTCACTTTTGTCAGCCACGAAGTGGCGGACATGGAGTCGTGGGACCTGATGGTCAATGCGCTGTACGACTTCAATGATGGCGGCGACGTCGTTCCATATCTCGGTATGGGTGTCGGTGCGACGCAATTTAATGCGGATGCCCGTAACATTGCGGCGGTTGTCGGCGGAACCCAAGTCTTCGGGGCAAACGGCTTTAATGACTCAGCGACCAGCGTCGCGGTTCAAGGGCTTGCCGGACTTGAAATGAAGTTCACTGAGCAGCTTTCGCTCGATCTTGGCTATCGCTTGTTTACAGCGCCAAGTCTGGACTTCACGGGGACCACGGAATTCGGTCAGCCGACGGAATATGAAGCGAAGTACATTGACCACAGCGTGACGGTTGGTCTGCGGTATGCGTTTGGCGCGTCTCCTCCGCCACCGCCGCCACCGCCTCCGCCACCCCCTCCGCCACCTCCACCTCCTCCGCCACCACCTCCACCACCTCCGCCACCGCCACCACCGGTTGAGGCTGAAACTGTGGAACTGGCACCGTGCTCAACTGTGAACCAAGAATTCGTGGTTTACTTCGAGTGGGATAGCTCAACACTGACGAGCCAAGCCTCTGCGGTGGTCGATCAGGCGATTGCGAACATTCGCGACCGCGCAGATTGCTCAACCGGCGGCGTTTCAATCGTCGGTCACACCGATACGTCAGGCGCCTCGGCCTATAACCTGCGCCTGTCTGCAAGTCGTGCCGCTGTCGTGTCTGATGCGCTGCAAAGCCGCGGGATCGATGCTGACGCGATCAACACGGACGGACGCGGTGAGGACGATCTGGCCAAAGCGACCAATGATGGGGTTCGTGAACCTCTGAACCGTCGCTCAGAAGTGGTCATCGTCGTTCAATAAACTGAACACGATCCAAAATTGAGACAGGCCCGGCAGCGATGTCGGGCCTTTTTCTTTGGCTTGTGCTTGCGGCTGCCGCGCTTTAGCTTGAGGAGCCGAGATAGGAGACCGATCATGGCGACGCGAAAATCGAGCTATGCGGAGTTTTGGCCGTTCTATTTGCAAGAGCATGCAAAACCGATCACCCGCCAGTTTCACTATATCGGCACAGGCTTAGGGATTGGCATCGCCCTGTATGCCATCGCGACCCAGAGCTGGGTCTGGCTCCTCGCTATACCTTTGGCAGGCTATGTCTTCGCTTGGATGAGCCACGCATTTGTCGAGCGTAATCGGCCGGCCACGTTCACGCATCCGCTATGGTCGCTGATCAGCGATTATCGCATGTTCTTCCTGTGGCTGAGCGGCCGGCTCGGTCCGGAATTGGACAAAGCCGGGGTCAGCCGCGACGGGGCAGGATCGCCTAGTTCAGATCGCCCCAGCGCGTAAGCGCCGCGCGGGCAATGGGTTCGCCCCATTCTTGCACAAAATGGCCGCCATCCGCGATCATCATCGGTTCGGGACAATCCTTGATCAGCTCGCGCAGCCCTTCCATTTGACCCGGTCCGAGGACAGGGTCTTGAGCGCCGATCGCCATAAAGCTCTCGCCGGTCCATTCCGTTTGCCAGAATTGCGCCGCGCGCTTTGACGTTTCGACCCCTTCCATGCCCGGATCGGTCATCACCAGTTCCGGGAACCGGCGCACCCCGGCTTTATAGGTCACATCCGGGAAAGGGGCGCCATAGGCGGCCGCCTCTGCATCACTCAAAACCGGTGTGGCGCGCTGCATCAAAGCGGCGACATCCATATCAGGCTGCGTGCGATTATAAGCGCGCCAGGCGTCGAACCCTTCGCCCGGCGATTGGCCGGTGGCGATGGCCGTGTTCATCACTAAAAGCCGTTTGAACCGCGCCGGCATCTCCATCGGCAAGGTCAGCCCAATCAGCCCGCCCCAATCCTGGCAAACCAAAGTGACATTTTGCAGGTCGAGCCGTTCAATCAGCGCCAACATCATTTTGCGATGAAAATGGAACGTGTAGACGGCATCTTCGGTCGGTTTGTCCGACCGCCCAAAGCCAAGCCAGTCTGGGCAAATCACCCGCGCGCCGCTGCTGACAAAGACGGGTAACATTTTGCGATATAGAAACGACCAGCTGGGTTGTCCGTGCAAGCACAGAAATACGCGATCAGCGTCGCTCGGCCCCTCATCCAGATAATGAACGCGCAGGCCTTCATAGCCTGGCAAGTCATCAACATAATGCGGCGCATATGCATAGTCCGGCAGATCGGCAAAGCGTGCATCAGGGGTGCGCACATAGGCTAAACTCATCCAAAACCTCCATACGGTTAGATTGGCGATGATTTGATTTGGCGCGCCAGCGAAGAGAAGATCAAGGCGCACCCTCGCGGCAAGGGGGCAGGATCATGGCTCAAAAAAAGAGGGCCGCTTCCGAGGAAACGACCCTTTCGAGGTGGAGTGAGCTGAATAGGGGAATTAGGATTTCGCGACTGCGTTACACTTTTGCAGGTTTGCGTCAGAGAGGGCTTTCTGATCGCTTTCAAAGGCTGAGACCGCGCCAAGGTTTTTCGCCACTTGTTGGCAGGTGCTGACTTTCACCGCTTTGCGCTCCAGCGTCGCGGTGCAAGTATCATCGACGCATTTCCATAGCGCGTCCGCCGCGACAATCTTCACCAATCGGTCTTTCGGGACCTCTAGCTTGGCGGTGAAGGCGGTTCCGGCGAGGGCGGGGCCGGACAGGGCGAGGGCTGCGGCTGCAATCACGAAAGGGCGGATCATGGGAGGAGACTTTCATTCTGGGCGGACCAATTGTGTCGGTGTTTTCACCTGACATGAACCAATCTATGAGTGCTGAATGATTTGTCAATCGTTCAGGGATTAATTTTTACGATTATCTCTCCTTTACAGTCTGGCTCTTGCCGGAGTCTGTCAGCAGCCGCGTTGCGCGCGGCGCGATCGAAATTGACGCGACGATGTGGATTGAAGCGCCGGGTCAGCCATTTAACCTGATCGACGTGCAGGAGGCTCACTTATGGATTTCAACATCCCCCAGGACATTCAAGACTATCTCAATGTGCTCGACGCATTCATCGAGGCTGAGATTAAGCCGCTCGAAGAGCAAGACGATAATATTCGCTTCTTCGATCACCGGCGGGAATGGGCGCGCACCGATTTCGAGAATGGCGGTTTGCCCCGCCCGGAATGGGAAGAGCTGCTGCGCGAAGCCAAGCGCCGGGCCGACAAAGCCGGGCATTTCCGCTTTGCACTACCGTCAGAATATGGCGGCCAAGATGGCTCCAACCTCGCAATGGCGATCATTCGAGAGCACTTCGCGCGCCAAGGTTTGGGGCTGCACAATGATTTGCAAAACGAACATTCTATTGTCGCCAATTACCCGCAAATCCTCATGTTGCGAGACTTTGCACGGCCTGAGCAGAAGCACCTGATCCAAGATGCCCTCGATGGTAAATTCATCGCTACGTTTGGATTAACCGAGCCGGACCATGGCTCTGATGCCACGCATATGGAGACCCAGGCAACGCGCGAGACCCGCGATGGCGTCGATGGCTGGCGGATCAATGGCGAGAAAATGTGGACGACCGGCATGCATGTCGCCACGCATATGATGTGCTTTGCTCGGACCAGCGGCGATGATGGCGATGCGCGCGGGATCAGTTGCCTCTTGGTGCCTGCGGACGCGCCTGGCGTGAAGATCGAAGAATATCTCTGGACGTTCAATATGCCGACCGACCATCCGCGCGTCTCTTTGACCGATGTTTGGGTGCCAGAGCACGCGCTGTTTGGCCCCGCAGATGGCGGCCTCGCTTTGGCGCAGCATTTTGTGCACGAAAACCGCATTCGCCAGGCGGCCAGCTCAACCGGTGCAGCGCTGTATTGCATTGATGAAAGCGTCCACTATGCGCGCACTCGCAAGCCTTTTGGCAAAGCGCTTGCGGTCAATCAGGCGATCCAGTTTCCACTCGTGGAGCTCGCATCAGAAGCAGAAATGCTGCGGCTTTTAATCTTCAAAACGGCTTGGGAAATGGACCAAATGACCAAGCCTGAAGTGGCTGAAAAGCTCTCCGACAAAGTCTCGATGTGTAATTACCGGGCCAATCGTTTGTGCTGCGATGCGGCTGATCGGGCCATGCAGGTGCATGGCGGGATTGGCTATTCACGCCACAAACCGTTTGAGCATATTTATCGCCATCATCGCCGCTATAGGATCACAGAGGGCAGTGAAGAGATACAAATGCGCAAAGTAGCCGGGCACTTGTTCGGATTCATGGGACCGCGCAAAAACACTTAAAGTTGTTGAAATTTCATCCATCTCAGAAGTGGTTTTTTGACCATTCTCGACTAGGGGATGTGCGCACGTACTAGGGGCTAACGCGACTTCTGGAGAGAAGCGCACGAGGGAGCCTGTACGTTACCATGCCCGGTTTCAAACGCCTGCTGCGCGAGTCGCGCGGCCAAGTCGCGATCATTTTTGCTCTGGTCAGTTTGCCGCTTCTGCTGATCGTAGCTTTTGCCGTAGATTATGCGCGCCAAGTGAACAGCTATCGTCATTTGGAATTCGCCACGGATATGGCGAGCCTCGCCGGTGTTCGCGCGCTCGATGATGGCAATCTCTCGGACCAGGCGGTAAAATCGCTTGCCGAGGATTATTATCGCGCACAATTGAAGAGCGCATATGGCGATTTGGATTGCGCCGCGCCGGACGTCAGTGTCGAACGCGAGGTTCGCAAGGTGACCGTCCAAGGCGGCTGTGAGATCCCAACCATGTTTGGCGCTGGGATTGTCGGTCAAGACACGTTGGCCGTTGCAACGGGCGCGACGGCGCAAACAAAACTGACGGCGCTCGAGATTGCCATCACGCTGGATGTGTCTGGCTCAATGCGGGGCGATAAAGAAGCGGCGATGCGCGACGCGGCCGGGAATTTTGTCTCCACGCTATTGAGGCCCGGCACCAAAGATCGGGTGCGGATGTCGCTCATTCCGTTCTCAAGTGCCGTCAATGCGAGCCTGTATGGCAATCGCGCTATGGGGCGAAGCGATGACGATGATCGCGCGAATGATGGGGTGGATTTGGTCTGTGTGAAAGAGCGTGAAGGTGTCGAGAAATATACTGACGCCCGTCCCGCACCGGGCCAATGGGTTCGCGAGAATACCAGCCATCGTGCGCGCTGTTTGTCAGCCCCGATTGCGCCTTTGAGCAATGATGAGCATGCCGTCAAAGCAGCGATTCAAGGCCTAGCCGCAGATGCGGGCGGTACCGCTGGGCATCTTGGGCTCAACTGGGCTTGGTACACACTATCACCGAATTGGAAGGCGATCTGGCCGCTCGAAGCGGTGGCGACAGACTATGACACGCCGGATACAGTGAAAGCCGTTGTCTTGCTTTCAGATGGGGGCTTCAACAAATGGTATGATCCGTCAATGAGCGCGGGATATCGCGCCGCGTGGGACGCGATTACGCTATGTGACGGCATGCAGGATGAGGGCATCGAAATTTTCGTCATCGGACTGGACCTGCCGCCAGGGGTCGCCTGGTACAGTCCGGAGCAAGTGTTGCGGTCCTGCGCGGGCGACGCGGCAAACTATTTCGAGGCCGAGGCGGAGACCTTGCAACACGTGTTCATGGAGATTGCCGGCCGCTTGCATGGCACTTGGTTGACCCACTAGGCCGCGTCTGACGGTCGCGGCATGAACCGGGTCTGCCCGAAGCTTATGCACGATATGCCAATCAATCGCCCGGGCGGGCTTCGATGCACGGCGTTTCGGAATTTCAGTGATCTGTGAACTTGCCGCTGCGCCGGATTCGGACTACCTACGCTCTAATAAATCCGTTCCGGGAGAGAATCGAACTCCCGATCGCCGAAGGCGCAACCGCCCCGGAAACGCTCAGGCAAAATGGACCGGAACGGGTTCAACACGCTGGAAAGAGGCGCACGTCATGTGGCAGCCTCGCCGAAGGAGCAAGCCCCTGATTTGATCAGGGTCGGAATCTCTCAGGTGCCGAGACAGCGGGGGCAGCACAGGTCCGCCTTGCGCGAGAGCTGTCTTGCTTTGGAAGGCGCCGCCCTTGTCGGATCCAGAAACAGCGCTTCGGCGCACGCCGCTTTACGACCTGCATGTCGCGCACGGTGGCAAAATGGTGCCGTTTGCAGGCTATGACATGCCGGTCCAGTTCGAAGGCGTGAAGCCGGAGCATTTATGGACGCGCGAGCAGGCTGGCTTGTTTGACGTCTCGCATATGGGGCCATGCTTTTTGTTCTTAAAAGAGGGCATGGGCGAGGACGGCGGGCATGACAAAATCGCCGCCGCGATTGAGCGCCTGGTGCCGAGCAATATTGCCATCCTCAAACCCGGCCAGGGACGCCTCTCGGTGTTGTTGAATGATGAAGGCGGCATTCTCGATGATCTGATCATCACCCGCATGCCTGGGATTGATGGCATGCTCTATATTGTCGTCAATGGCGCCGTGAAAGCGCAGGACTGGGCGCTGATGGAAGACCAGCTCAGTGACGTCGCCATGCTGCAAAAAGCCGACGACCGGATGCTCATCGCGCTGCAAGGGCCGAAAGCCGAGGCTGTGTTGGCCGAGCATTATCCCGAAGCGGCGGATCTCACGTTTATGCGCTGCGCCTATTTGCAAAAGGACGACGAGAAAATCATGGTGTCGCGGTCCGGCTATACCGGCGAAGATGGCTATGAGCTGCTGCTGCCAAACAATGCTTATGGGCTCGGCATCGTCAAAGACCTGCTCGCCGACGCGCGGGTCAAACCGATTGGCCTTGGCGCGCGAGACAGTTTGCGCCTTGAAGCCGGGCTCTGCTTGTACGGCCATGATATGGATGCGAGCCGCGACCCGATTGAAGCCGACCTCGGCTGGGTGATCCAGAAATCCCGCCGCGAACGCGCGGATTTCCCCGGCGCCGCGCGGATTCTCAAAGCGTTCAAAGATGGCCCGGCGGAAAAGCGCGTCGGCATTCAACCTTTAGAACGCGCCCCCGCGCGTGAGGGCACCGAAATCCATGTCGATGGCGCGCGCGTCGGCGTCGTCACGTCTGGCGGGTTTGGACCGAGCGTCGATCGCCCGGTCGCCATGGGCTATGTTCGCGGCGACTTAACCGCGCCGGGCACCCGGATTGACCTGATGGTCCGTGGCAAAGCCCGCGCAGCAGAAGTCTGCGCGCTGCCATTCGTTCAACCAAATTACAAACGCTAACGGGGTGAGAGATGAGCACTTATTTTACAGAAGACCATGAATGGATCGCCGTCGACGGTGACACCGGCACGGTCGGGATTACCAAATATGCCGCGGAACAGCTTGGCGACGTTGTCTTTGTCGAAGTCCCCGAGGCCGGCGTCAGCTTTGGCAAAGGCGATGACATGGCCGTGGTCGAAAGCGTCAAGGCCGCCTCAGACGTCTATGCGCCCGTGGCGGGCGAAGTCACCGAAGGCAATGGCGAGCTCGCCGATGCCCCAGAGACTGTGAACGAAGATCCAGAAGGCAATGGCTGGTTCTGTAAAATCAAACTGTCTGACAAAGGCGAGCTAGACGGCCTGATGGACGCCGCCGCGTACCAGACTTATTGCGAGGGACTGTAAAACCATGCGCTATTTGCCGCTGACCCCAGAAGATCGCACGGCGATGCTGAACACGATCGGCGCCGCATCGGTCGATGATTTCTATAGTGACGTCCCGCAGAGCGCGCGTTTGGATGGCAAGATCCATGATCTGCCAGACCATCAAAGCGAGCTTGCCGTCGAGCGCCATTTGGCGCGGCTCGCCGCCAAGAATGTCACGGCGAGTGATGGGCCGTTCTTTGTTGGGGCAGGGGCGTATAAGCACCATGTCCCGGCCAGCGTGGATATGATCATCCAGTCCCAGCGCTGCCGCCGCGTGAATGGCATCGACACCCGCGACATCGCCTTTACCGTGGCTCGGGAAGATGCCGATCGCGCCCAAACGGCCCTCGCAGATCTCGTGGAACAAATGGGCTGTGCTGTCCTAGA
>JBCBYJ010000043.1:0-10230 GCA_039815905.1 Pseudomonadota bacterium
TTCGGCAAAAAGCCAATAGACCCATCCGTCCCAGTAAAGGCGACGCAGCCAGAGACACCGCATTATGGCGGCCAGATTGGGCTGGTCGCATTGCTCTGTATGCTGAGTGTCACTGGCTGCGTCGCCTTTACTGGGACGGATGGGTCTATTGGCTTTTTGCCGAACTGGGCGCAAAAACGCATCGATGGTCCGGTCTTGATCCCAGCGACCAATACACAGGCGGTCAGTATCAGCGCGCCAGCCGCGACCTTTATTGTTAAATTCGAAAATGAACCGGCTCTAGAGACGGTCTACCGTAATTTTCGCCGCGATGAAGAAGCCACGCGCGCCGCCTATCAGGCCTGGGCGGCGGGACACGCGCAATTAAAAGGCTTGGCCCTGGTGCGCGCAAGTTATTCAGGCGAATTGGTCCTGGCTTTGCCGCAAAATGATCCGCTTAAGCGCTCGGTGCGCGATGTGATCACTCAGGTCGAGACCATCGAAACCCTTGATTATATTGAGATTGATTCAGTCGCGAGAGCGAGCGAAGGAAACCCATGATGCGTGCAATTCTCTTCTCAACGATCTGCGGACTGGCTTTGGCCGGCTGCGATCAGCTTATCGATTCCCCAGAGCCTGAGGCCGAGACGCCCGAGGTTGTGGAAACCGCAAATGACGCCCAAGCAGACTTGCAAACAGAGCTTCAGGCCGAACCTGAGGCCGTGCTTGCGGATCGCAATGTTGCAGAGCGTAAAACCGCTGAAATTAACTGGCCCCAAGCCCGTATGGATTTCGCCGCGCGCGAGCCGTCTGATGATGGCATGTTTGCAGTTGCGAGCGCTGGGTCTCCTGTCGTTCCGATTTTGTTGCCAGAGCAAAATTTTGGGGTCGCTTCGACCGGCGAAGATGCGCTGCAATTCCGGCCGCTAGCAGATGGCTATTTCGCCGTGCAAAAAGGTGATATTTATGACCTCATCATCAATGGTACCGACAAGCTCGTGGCCCGACCTGAAGGCCTGGGCTCAGCCGTCGATACCGAACTAGACTTTGAAGAAACAATGACCGGCGCGCAGGTCTCGTTTAGCCGCTATGGTGCGTCGTATCTGGTTGAATTCATGTGCAAAGATCCGGCAACGGCTGCAAAAGGTAGCTGCATCAGCGAAGCCGACGCTGTGGCCGAAGTAGAGAAACTACTGCTAGCGGGGACGCGATGATGATCAAACAGTGGGGACTGTTAGCAGTCTCAGCATTGGCCCTGGCGGCGTGCGATGTTGTGCGGGTGCCCGGTGATGGCCGCGAGGCGCCTGAAAAGCCCGTCATTCCAGACGGTGCGCCTGGCCCAGTGCCGCCAACTGTGCCGGTCGCCGATCCTTGGGGGGAAGGGGAAGAGCCCACTGAAATTCCGATCAGCAATAGCGATCCAGACGATTCCGGCGAAACGCTCTCGGATCCAGACGAGCCGGACGGATCAGAGGATGTCCCGTCTGCAGACGATCTAACCGAAGAGGACGATCTAACCGAAGAGGACGGGCCGATCGAAGACGAGACGCCGGTCGATGCCGGGCCGGATGACGGACCGCTTAGCAATGAGGACCCTGACGGCGCAGACGCCGTCGAGGTCGGGGATGTCAGCGCTGATCCCGACGCCGAACCAGTGCCAGGTCCAGATCAAGATCCGCTCCCAATTAAGTTTGAATACTATGCGCCTGGCGATTTAATCCCTGGCACAGGCACCGGGCGGGTCGATGATGCCGTTTATGCCCCGGACATGTTATTCCCGATTAAAACCGCACCGACATGGCCGCAATCGATGGTCTATCGCCTCGGCGGGGCGGTCGGTGGGGATCAATGCGATCCGGCCAATTACGATATTCCGTGGCGGGACAATTTTTGTGAAAAGCGCAGCTCGACCCGCAATACGCCGATGTGTCCGACCAATAAAGTTCATCAGGGCCAGGACATTCGAGTTGGCTCGGCCGCGGATTGCAACGCGCTGCGCCGTCAGCAAAAGTCAGCGCGCGGGCTGCATGAAGTCATCGCCGTTGAAGATGGCATCATTCAGCATATCGGCACCTATTCGGTTCAGCTCAAAGGCACCGAAACCGGGAACATCTATTCTTATTTGCATTTGAACATGCTCCGCCTGCGAGTGTCAGCGCTGGATATAGTCGCCGCAGGCGATACGCTTGGCTTTGTGTCGAACGATTTTGGCTCAACCCCGACCACGTTCCATCTTCATTTTGAGATTAAGGCCCCGATCGAAGGCGAGGGCATTGTGCATGTGCCGCCTTATATGTCGCTCGTTGCAGCTTATGAACGCCGCGAACAGGGGGTTGGAAAACAGGTTGAGGATGATTTAGTTTCGATTGCCAGCTTCCCGGTCATTCCGGACGATATCGAGATTATCGAATAGGCGCGACCTGTAATTTGTTCCACAGATTCCTGCGCAGAATCAGGGCACGGACGTACTGTTGACAAATTTTAAAGTCTTAATGACTTGTAAATGGCGTGAATATTGCGCCTTAGTGATCGAAACAACCCAAGCCGCGAGTGTAGTATCCATGAAATCGGCCGAGAAGCTTCCTGTCGAGTATATAGAGACAGACCAGAATGACGGAAAACCCGTCGTGACGCTTCTGGGCGCGGATATTTCCGAAGCGTATTTAGACGATGCTGAGCCAAGCCCAACTGCCGCAGCGATTGGGCGCTTCTGGCGACGGCTGATTGGCACCGCGAAACTTGGGCTAGTTTTGATCTTGGTTGGCGGCTATCCGGCGATGACCGTGCTCGGTCATAAAGTCGACTCCAGCCCGATTGTTCTGTCGGCCGCGTCGCCTTGGTATTCCAATGATACGGGCACGGCGATGACCTTGCTGGGCCGCGAAATCACTGTTTCCGGCTGGGCCCGCGATCGGTCTTGGTGGCACCCGCAAGCCCGCCTCACTGCCCTGCCTGCTTGGCAAGATGGGATCACCGGCGCTCTCTCAGACTATGCGCTATTGGCATCCGAACATGCCGCACTTGAGCCTGGCGCACCCGATTCAGATCTTCTCGCAGCCGCGCGGCTTTTAGTGCCCTCTCAAGAGGCCGCTGCCATCCCGCGTTTAAACGCAGCCGCCGAAGCCTTGCAAAGCTATGAGGGTCGTCTCTCACGCGGTCTCGCGGCACAGCCAAAAGGCATGGGCGTGTTGATCGATGAGCTCAACCTGTATCGAAAATGGGCGTCTGATTCCAAAGCGCGTTTGCGCTCTCGCGTTGACCGCGCCGAAGCTTGGCCGGCGTCACGCGCCGATATTGAGGCGATTTACATGACCCGCGCCTATGCGCAGGTGGCCTCGCAGCTGCTCATGTCATCGCTGATCCAAGAGCCAGGCTTGGTCAATTCGCGTCCCGCAACCGAAGCCCGTGATCGGGCCGTATTTTCGTGGCGCCGGGCGGCAACGTTCAATCCACTATTCGTCTCAAGCCAGGCTGGAACCAGCACAATTCTTGCCGATCATCCGGCTTCGATGATGTATTATCTGACCGAGATTGAGAGCGCGACAGCCGACTTTATTATGGCGCTGGAAGCGCAAGAGGTCGATGATATGGCAGTGGCTTCGTCCGGCGGCGCCATCCAATAGCGCCAATTCCGGCTTGTTGAAATGCCGGACCATCTTGAAACGCGGTGCGTTGCAGCACATCTAGACCTCAGACCGAGACTCTATGAAAGGCCGCGCTGGCGCTTATGTATATTCAAACCGAACCAACGCCGAACCCGGACACGTTGAAATTCCTGCCCGGCCAAGACGTGACTGGCGCAACCGGCCCTTATGACTTTGCCGCGCTTGAGGAAGCCGGCACAAGCCCGCTCGCGCAGGCTTTGTTTGACGTTCAGGGCGTTGTGCGCGTGTTTCTCGGCAGTGATTTTATCTCCCTGACCAAGGATGCTGATAGTGATTGGGGACATGTCCGCCCGATGGCATTGGCGGCGATCATGGACCATTTCGTCGCGGGCTTGCCCGTCATGGCGACAAATGGCGGGGCCGTCTCAACCGAGACAGGTGGCTCCGTCGACGATTATGAAGGCGATGCGGCTGAAATTGTCAGCGAGATTATTGAACTGATCGAAACCCGCGTCCGCCCGGCTGTCGCGCAAGATGGCGGCGACATTATTTTCCATCGCTTTGAACCAGAGTCTGGAATTGTGCACCTGTCCATGCGTGGCGCGTGTGCAGGGTGTCCGTCCAGTACGTTCACACTGAAACAAGGCATTGAGAACATGCTCAAAGCCTATGTGCCGGAAGTGACGGCCGTCGAAGCGGCGCTTTAAGACCAGCCTCTGCTTGACTTCCGCGCGGCTGATGCGGCACGCGGCGGCATGAGTTCAAGCCTATTCCCGATCTTTTTATGCTTGTTGTCTGCGGTGACCGTCGCGGCGACCAACCTGTTTGTGAAGCGGGGCGGCGATGTGTTGTCCACTCGTATGGTTGTGTCGCTGGCTATGGCGCTCAGTGTGCTTCCGCTCGCGCCCTTTGTGCCGGTGCCAACGCCGACGCTTTGGGGTGCGCTTTTATTATCTATGAGCATCCACTGGTTCTATCAGTTTGCCATGATCCGGGCGCTACATCGCGGCGACTTGTCTTTGGTGTTTCCAGTCATGCGCGGGCTTTCGCCTCTGTTAACGGCGATGATGGCGACTCTCGCATTGAATGAGTCGCCGAGTCTGCTTGGCTGGATCGGCCTGTTGATTGCCACCGCGGCTTTGATCGTGTTCGCGCTGCCCCAAGAACGCGGCGCATCGCACCCGCCGGTCCAAAAGATCGCTTTGGTTTGGGCCATGATTACCGCGTTCGGCATCGCGCTCTACTCGGTGGTCGATGCGAATGGAATGCGGCTCGCCGCAAGTCATGCGACAGCGCTGACTTTTGTGGTTTGGTTGTTTTTGCTCGACTGGATTGGAATCACGACGGCAACGCTGTGGATCCGGCGCGGTCAAGTCTGGTCTGGGATCGCACCGCAACTCTGGGGCGGCACGGTGGGCGGTCTGTTTGGGTCGGTCTCTTATGGCTCGGCCCTTTGGGCGTTTACGCTGACCGAGGCGGCAAATGTCACCGCCATCCGCGAGACCTCTGTGGTGTTTGGCGCGATCTTTGGCGCGGTGTTTTTGAAAGAAACCTTCGGCCGGCGCCGGATCGCGGCGGCAAGCGTTTTGGCGCTCGGCCTGATCCTGCTGGAATTTGCCCCTTAACCCAACTTTGGCACAGACGGTGCTAGAAGACCGAGATGAAGCTTTTGCGCCATCTTGCGGGATATTTGCCGGTTCAAATTGCCAGCGGGATCGCGGCGTTTGGCGGCATCTATGTGTTCACCCGCCTGCTCGGCCCTGAAGACTATGGCCGCTATGCGCTTATGCTTTCTGTGATGGCGCTGATCCACACATTCAGCCTGACCCCCGCCGAAGCCGCCGCCTATCGATTTGCCGGTCAGGCTGAAGCCAGGGCGAAGCTGCCAGATCATTTTCGCACCGCCCTGTCGCTGACCCTTCGCTCGCTGATCCTGACCGCTTTGTTGATTGGCGGGTTGGCGCTGGCCTTGCAGCGATTGCCGGACTATCTCGCCATCCTGCCTTGGATCGCGCTGCTGGCGCCGATCAATACAGTCACGCAGATGGCTCTAGAATCGCATCGCGCCCGCCAGCGTGTGGGGCGCTATGCTCTAATCGAGACGACCCGCTTGCTCGGAGGGTTCTGCTGCGGCGCACTGATTGCGTGGCAAACCGGGTTTGGCGCGGCAGCGCCTTTCATTGGCATGGCGATCGCGGGTGTGTTCTGGGCGGTATCGGAAACTGGGTATGTCTTTCGCCAAGCCAAAGGCGGTGAGACCGATGCTGGCCGACGGCGCGCCTATTTGGCCTATGGCGTGCCGATTGCGGCGGCTTTGGTGCTGGATATTCTGCTGTCTGCTTCAGATCGGTTCTTAATCGCGCTCTTTTTAGGCGAGGCGGCAGTTGGCGAATATGCTGCCGGCTATGGGGTTGCGGATAAGACTGTTTTGCTGATTTGCGCTTGGGCGGCGATGGCGGGTGCGCCTTTGATTATGGCCGCTTACGAGACCGGCGGCGCACAGGCCGCTGCGGACGAATCCCGCGGGCTGATCCGCGCTTTGTTATTTGTCGGGCTGCCAGCCGCAACCGGCCTGGCTTTGGTTGCAGTGCCTTTATCCGAAGCTTTGATTGGACCAAGCCTGCGCGCGGGCGCGCAACAGATCATTCCATGGATCGCGTTTGCAGGCCTCATGAATGGCTTGCTTATCCATTATTACTCCGAAGCCTTTCAATTGGCGCATCGCACGCTGGAGCGCGCCCTCTTGATGCTGGTGCCGGCGGGCGCGAATATTGTGTTGAACCTGGCCCTGATCCCGCACTTTCAATTGATGGGCGCGGTGATCGCGACGCTGATCAGCTATGCCATCGGCGTCCTCTTGCTTGGGGCGCGGGGGCGACGCTGGGTGCCGCTGCCTTTGCCCGTCTTAGATCTGTCAAAGATCGCCATCGCGGCGGTTGCAATGGGACCGATGGTGGCGCTGATCCCGGCTTGGGGCAGCTGGCCGGAGCTTATCGCTAAGGCGGTGGTTGGCGGTATGACTTACAGTCTGCTTGCATTGGTGCTTGACGCTGGCGGCGCTCGCGGGTTTGTGAGCGGACGGTTGTCATCCAGAGGACGCGCCCCCGCGTAAACGCCATATGAGCGAACAGAAAAACGATCTCGGCACAGCCGCAGACAAAGCCAATCAGATTTGGGCCGATCTGGTCCCAGTGATCGGTTTTATTGCCATCTATAATGTGATGCGCAACATCACCATTAATGACACTTGGGCGAGCCCCGACACAGCCCTTTATTGGGCAACTGCGGCGCTCATCGTCGCGACTCTATGGGCGGTGTCGAATTACTTGCGTCGCGGCGAGGATGTGCCGCTCTTCTTGGTCTTCACCGCGACCATTGTTGGCGGGTTCGGCCTGCTCGGCATAATCCTGCAGGAAAAGTCCTTTCTCTATATCAAGCCGACCATCCAACAATTGTTCCTGGCCGGGATCATCTTTGGTAGCCTCGCCATGGGGCACAATATTTGGAAGGTGATGTTCAACAAAGTGTTCGACTTGCCGGACTTTGCGTGGCGTACGCTGGCCATTCGTTGGGGTCTGTTCTTTGTCGCAATGGCGGTTTGGAATGAATATTTATGGCGCTATTTCGCTCCCGGGTTTGAAGAACCGCTGCGCGTGCTGGGGGCGACAGTGGCCCCGGCAGGAAGTTATGAATTTCTAGGCCTGACCTTCGGATCGCGCGATGCCGAAGACGTTTGGGCCAATTGGAAACTCGGGAACATGGTCATTACATTCGTCTTTGGCGCGGCAAACGTACCGTACACCTTGAAACACTTGCGCGATCCAGAGGCCGCTTAACGGGTCAGCGCATCCGTCCCGGCCGGATTGGCAAAAGGCGCAAAATGGGTCAGGTGGCGCGTTTCGGCATAATGCGTGAGCGCCCAGACGACGGTCGGAAACGCCAATTCCGACCACGGAATGTCTTTCCACTCGACCAATTTGACCTCTTGGCTTTCCGGACCGACGCCGAATCCACCGTTTAAGCGCGCGCGAAACATGACTTGCACCTGGCCGATCCGCGGCACCGAATAGACCGCCAATAGGCGATCAATTTCAATCGCCGCGAGGGCTTCTTCTTGCGCTTCGCGCTGCGCTGCTTCTTCAACAGATTCGCCGAGTTCCATGAACCCAGCGGGCAGCGTCCAATAGCCTTTACGGGGCTCAATTGCGCGTTTGCACAATAGAATCCTCCCGTCTTGCAAGACCACGGACCCGGCGACGATTTTCGGGTTTTGATAATCGATGAATTCGCAGCGTTGGCACACGCTGCGCTCGCGATCATCGCCAACTGGGATTTGCAATGCGAATTCAGGGCTCGCCTTGACTGTCATTTTTTTGTCAGCCTCTCGCTTTATGGGAGAATTCAATTGATCTGCACACGGTAAGTTTGCTTTTAGGTAGTATACGGCGTGAAACAGCAACTAAGGCGACGGGTATGAGCAAGCAAGAGACGATATCGGAATTTACGCTGGCGCGTTCCGTCACGCATTTGCTGCATCGCGCACAACAAGCCGCGGTGAATGAATCAGCCAACGGGTTGGCTGATAAAGGCCTCACCATCCGACAATTCGCGGTTCTTGCGGCGTTGAATGATGAAGACGGACAAAGCCAATCAAACCTGGTCGACGTCACTGGTATAGACCGCTCCACCCTCGCCGATATGGTTTCGCGCATGGAGAAGACCGGCCTGGTTCAGCGTGTGAAGTCAAAAGAGGATGCGCGCGCCAAAGCCGTGTCCTTAACCGCCGCGGGCCGCGAGGCCTTTGAAGGCGCCGCACCAGAGGTCATGGAAGCCGATGAGATCCTGACCGAAGAATTACGCAAATCGCGACGCGAGAGCCTGCTGCTGTCTTTGTCGATCATTTCCGGCGACTATGAGGAAGACGAAGACGACGAGCCGCGCAAATCTAAGAAGAAGAAAAAGAAGAAGAAAAAGAAAAAGAAATAGGCCCTAAGCCTGTTCGTCCTCCTTTTGCAGCCGCTCTAAGCGTGCTTTTGACAGATGGGCGCGCAAAAAACTATAGCCAACCATTAAGGCTGGCAGCGCCAAGCCCAAGATCGTAATCGACCAAACATAGATCGCGTCATCGCCATAATCCGGCATGATCAGCTCTGCTCCAATTTCAAAGCGAGCGCGCGATCCGCTTGTTGACCATACACTTCAGACCGCATCAGCATCATAATCATCGCCGCTGCCAGCAGGCCGTGCCCGCCAAAGCCCCACAGCAATTGCTGTAAATAGACCGGGTTCATACCCGCATCTTCGCCGCGCGGTTCCGGGCTGCCAATGGAGATGACGCTTGAGGGCTGGTGAATGGTCGTCGTCTGCCACATATCGACGGAGACTTTGATTATCGGCACATTGACGATCCCGATCATAGCCAGGATCGCGGCGGCTCGTGCCGCCTTTTGCCGTGTCTCAAGCGCCGCGCGCAGGGCCATATAACCAAGAAAGAGAAAGAAGAGGACCAGGACGGACATCAGCCGACTGTCCCCTAAGATGAGATTGTGCCAGCCCGCCCCCCAACCTTTCTGGCCCCAAATCGCGCCAGTGATGAAGCATAAAGCGGTATAACCTGCTCCGATTGGGGCAATCGCGCGGGCCGCGACATCGGCCAATTCATGGCGCCAAATATACCAGACAAAGCTTGCCCCAGCGAGCGCCGCATACAGACCCATACACAGCCACGCCGACGGCACATGCGTGAACATGGCGCGCATTAAATCGCCGCCCTGTTTGGCATCCGGCGGTACAATGAAGAGGCCATTATAGAGGCTCCAAGCGATCATTATCAGGCCAAGGCCAAAGCCAATCGGGATGGCTAGGCGCGAAAAACGCATAAAACGGAGCGGATTGGCGAGATAAGACAGCATGATCGTCAGATAACCCTGCTCTACTCTGCCGCCAAGCGCAAAGCCGCGCCCATCGCCGCAGGTGCGACACCAAGTGCAAACAGGGTGGAGGCGCATAAGAGGAAGAAACTGGGGCTGTTAAACCCGGCCTCAATCATCTGAACGCCAAAAATCAGCGCCGGCACATATAAAGGCAGGGCGATGAGCGCGATCAACAGCCCCGCGCGTGCAACGCTTGCTGACAAAGCTGCCGCTACCCCGCCCCATAAGAAAAACACCAATCCGCCCATCGCATAGCCAGCCATTGCTGGGACCATTTTTTCTGGCGACACGCCGAGCATATAGCCGATGAGCGGCGTTAACAGGACCAGTGGAAAACCAGAGACCAGCCAATGGGTCAGCGTCTTTATCGCCGCAACCAGAGAGATCGAGCCCGTATCCTGAAGCCAAAGGTCAAGCGCGCCGTCTTGCAGGTCGGCTTGAAACACGCGCTCTAGGGTCACCATGGAAGACAAAGCCAGCGCCAGCCATAAGACGCCTGGACCGACTCGGCTCAGCAATTCCGCCTCAGCGCCCAGCGTAAACGGAACCAAAGTTGCGGTGCCGGCAAAAAAACCGAGCGGCAATAACAGCCCAGCGCCTGACGCCCACGCCTCCGACAACGACGCGCGAAAAGCAGAGACGAGCGGGGCAGGGCTCACAGCACCACTTCCCCGCTTGCTTCAATCGGCGCGGCGCCATGCAGGGCGGCGATG
>JBCBYJ010000044.1:0-10133 GCA_039815905.1 Pseudomonadota bacterium
CGAAGAAATCAGCGCCGCCAGATCCTCAAAAAGTGTTCGGCAAATTGGCGGCGACAGCGCGTCAGCATGTGCCAGAAACTGCGGGGGCCATTATCGCTTTGCTGACATGATGGCCGCCGCACTGAATACACTCGATCAATCCGCGCTCAGACTGTGTGTCATAGGCCGATGATGATGCAAACCAAGCGTCAAACTCGGCCTCACAATCGGAACAGGTGAGCGCGTATTTGATCATTTAAGCCGCGAGCAAAGGATCAAGCTTGCCTGCGCGCTCCAACGCCATCATGTCATCGCAGCCGCCAATATGCATGTCGTCGATAAAGATTTGCGGAAATGTCCGCGCGCCGCCAGACTTTTGAATCATCTCGGCTTTCTTTTGAGAGTCCATACCTGCATCGATATGATTCATCTCGACGCCTTTTTGCTTGAGCAAACTCAGCGCGCGAGAGCAGTATGGGCAAAATGCCCGCGTATAGATCGTGACTTTAGCCATGGTCCGGGCGGTCCTTTCATCGGTTCGCCCATTATATGGTGAGATCGGCCTCTCTTACAACGCGAGCAAGCACCAACACATTGACGCGCCCCACGCCTGCTCGTTTTAGCGCCTTCGCACAGGCCGTAAGTGTTGATCCAGTGGTCAAAACATCATCAACCAAGGTCACCGTGCTGCCTTTGATCCGACCCGTCCGGGAGGCGCGCACCTCAAAAGCACCGGCGACATTCTTTTGTCTCTGACGGGCTGTGAGTCCGCCTTGGCTGGGTGTGTTTCGTTTTCGCGATAACCCATCCACCAAAGCCAGTGTCCCGGTTTGCCGCGCCACGCCTTGTGCGAGCCATGCCGCTTGGTTGAAGCCGCGCGTCGCCAGGCGTTGATAGTGCAGGGGAACGGGGATCAGCCAATCGGTTTCAGGCAAAATATCGCGTCCCGCGAGCGCCATCCAATTGGTCATCGCTTTTAGCCCATCGCGCCGACCGCCATGCTTTAGCTCAAGGATTGCGCGGCGCGACACATCATCATAGGCGATCGCGGCGCGGCTCTGGTCCCATTCGGGATGATCGGCCAAACACGCCCCGCACAGGCTGTCGGGTCCGATATCGTGTTCCATTGGGATGGCGCAGCTGCGGCAGCCAGCGCCATTGAGAAATTGGATCTGTTTGAAGTCGTCCGGGGTCAGAGGGCCGTCACCTGCGTGACGTTCGCCGGTCAGCAGAGAGCGGTGTGGCCAAACGAAATTCGCCAGCGATCTCAGGCCTGCTCTTGCGGAACGCGTGGTCCAATGCATATCGGAACTCATGACGCCGTCTCCACCTCCCATGCTTTTCGACTGGGCGCGTATGGCTTTGAATCGCGATCGCGCCGCTCTTAGTTTCGAAGACTATGCCTTCCTTAAGGTCAGGGAGTCGACTCAATTATTAGACAGACTCCAAGATTCGCCGCGCGCATTTGATCACGCGCTCGATCTGTTTGCACACACCGGGCAGGCGAGTGAGGCGCTTAGCTCGAGCGGTTTGGTGCAGCGGGTCACCGCTCTGGAGCCGTCTTCAAAGATGCGTGAGCACCTGGGCGCGAAAGGCATCGAGGGCGTTGATCTATCAGAACAAAAACTTCCATTCGAGCCTGCCACGTTCGATTTGGTCGTGAGTGTGCTCGGGCTGCATTGGGCGAATGATTTGCCGGGTCTGCTCAATCAAATCCGCACGATCCTGAAGCCGGATGGCCTTCTTCAAGCCTGTTTGTTTGGGGGTGGGACATTGGTCGAGCTTAGAACGGCATTGATTGAAGCGGAAAGCGAGCTGACGGGCGGCATCTCCCCGCGGCTCTCCCCTTTGCCGGGCTTGCAAGACATGGCGGGGCTGCTCCAACGCGCGAAGTTCGCGCTGCCCGTTGCTGATGTGGAGCGCGTCACCGTTCGATACGATCATCCGCTCAAGCTGATGCATGATCTCAAAGGGATGGGTGAGCAGGCCGCTTTTGCACCGCGCGAAGGCCAAGAGCGGCGACCTCTGTCACGCCGATTGCTCGCCCGCATGTCGGAGATTTACTTTGATCGTTTCAGCGACCCTGATGGCAAAGTCCGAGCGAGTTTTGAGATTATTTGGTTGTCCGGTTGGGCCCCAGCTGCTGGCCAGCCGCAACCGCTTCGGCCAGGCAGCGGGAAGTTCAGCCTTGCTGAGGCGGTTCACAAGGCGAACGAACCCAAACCGGACTAGGCTACCACCCCACACGAACGCCGGCGCGCGCGCCAATGTCACCGCGTGACGGTACCAAACCAATCGCGATATTGGCCGAGATGTGTCGAGAAATCCGCGTCGCGCCAGAGAACGCAACCGCTGTGCTTCCATCATAATAGCCAATATTGGTAGAGAAGGCGAGTTTCTCATTCGCTTGCAGCCAGGTCGATCCAGACAGCGCGTTTGAGATCGCGATCCCCGCCGTGTTCTCGTCAATCTCGTCCTGCGTCCGAGCCAACTGGATCGCCACTGCGTCGACATTGATCTGCAGCTGCTCCATGTCCGTCTGGAGGAGGCCGATCGCATGCGCATTGTCTGAAATGCTCTGCTCAGTTCTCGCAATCCGCTCTTGGTTTGCGTTTACAGAGCTGATCAGATTGGTGATCGCTGCCGTGTTTGTGGTGACGCCATCTTCTGTGATGGTGAGGCGCGACCCTTGGTCGAGGACCGCGTTTTCAACTGCGATGAAGCGAGATCCGTCACCGACGACCCCAGCGCCAAGCAAAGCAATATCAGCCGTGTTGACCTCAATCTGATTGGCATTGTGGAGGATCTCTTTCTCATTGGCACTCAGCTGAGTTTCAGCCGACTGGATCGCGGTCAGATTGGTTTCAATCGCAGCGCTATTGGCTTGGATTTCACCGGCACTGGTTGCCACGTTCGTTTCAACCGATGACAGACGCGTGGCCTGGGCATTGGATTCCGACTCCAGAGTCGAGATTGAACCCGCATTCGCGTCAATCGCAGCAGAATTGCTCGACACGTCAGCGTCGAGCGTTGCGATCAAAGTCGCATTTGCCGCGACACCCGCTTGCAAGCCGCCAATTTCGCCTGAATTCTCAGCAATCTTCGACTGCAAGGTCGAGACGCTGGTCGTGATCGAGTCTTGCAAGCCAGAGATCGTTGATCCGCCATCACTCGCCAAGTTACCGCTCGCGTCGACCGTGACCAGTTGAACATCGCCAACTTGTGCTTGTCTCGACGCGTCCGAGACGAGGCCTGGCATCGTAATGATATTGGTGGAGTGACCGAACATGAACTGGTTCGCGAATTGCGTTTCGACATTTGATCCAAGGGCAAAGGAATTGGCATAACTTGCTTTCGAACCTTGTCCTATCGCGGTCGCGTTCTCTGCGCTTGCGAGCGCGAAAGCACCGAGCGCAGTCGTGTTGAGTTGGCTGGCCGTAGAGTTTTCGCCGATCGCGCTCGAATTTACGCCTGTGGCGCTTGAGAGCTTACCATAGGCGGCGGCTTCTGGGGCAAGCGCTTTTGAAAACTGACCGACGGCAGTAGACCCTGTTGCTTCGGCGCCTTCTCCGATTGCAATCGCGCCTGCATTGTCCGCAAGCGCGGCGTCACCAAGAGCCACCGCACCGGGTTGTGTGGCGAGGGCCGCTTCGCCGCCATCGCCGAACACATCCACCTGCAAGAGACCTTCAAGGGTCCGGAGCTCATCTAAGACTTCGTGAATCTCGTCTTCCAAAGTGTTCAATTGGGCGATATTCACCGCATCAAAGTTGCCGGTGCCGCTCGCAACATTCGTGATCCGGCGTTGCAAAGAGTCATTGCCGACAGACACGGTATTCGCCTGCGTCGCCACCGATGACGCGCCAAGCGCGATCGAGTTATCCCCGCTCGCGAGCGCCCCGAACCCAAACGCCATCGCATTCGCGCCGGTCGCAGAAGCGGCGTCGCCACTTCCACTAAACGAGACGAAGCTCAATTCAGCCGCATTCGCATCGGCGATCGAACGCGCCGCAGCGGCTTTCTCGTCGGCTGTCGCGATCTCCTCGTCGACATATCCCTTCGTGGCGGCGTCTGTGTCATTGATTGGGTCAGAGACGTTGATCAGGCGGCGGGTGAAGGCCTCTCGCGCCGTAATGAACGTGTCGTCTGGATCCGCATCCACGGCGACGCTACCAATCGACACGACACCGTCTTCACCGGCATAGGATAGCGCGCCAATGGCAATTGAGGTTTGATCAAGGTCGGCTAAAGGGTCGGATGAACTGTCCCCATCGACAAGAGAAAAAGCACCAATCGCTGTTCCGCTGGCTTGTGTTACGCTCGCGCCGATACCCACCGCGATCGCACGATCCCCGGACGTGCTGGATAGCGCCCCAATGCTTGTCGATACTGCGCCGGTTGCAACCGATCCTGTTCCCAACGCGGTGGCGCCATCACCGATCGCTTGAGCTAGACCTAAATCGCCGGTGGCGTTTACTTGCAGATAGTTCAGATTTTCCGTGTTGGCTGCCACATTTTGATTTGTCTCAAACAATTGCGAGCCGGTAACCGCATCGCTTGAGTTGGCCGTCAGCGTGCCAGCACCAACATTGGTGATGCGACGTTGAAGCGTATCGTTGCCGACCGAGACGGTATTTGCCTGAGTCGCCACCGATGACGCCCCAAGCGCGATTGAGTTATCCCCGCTCGCGCGCGCTCCGACCCCAACCGCCATCGCATTCGCGCCAGTCGCGGAGGCGGCGTCGCCACTTCCATTAAACGCGACAAAGTTCAGTTCAGCAGCGTTCGCATCGGCGATCGTCCGGGCCGCAACGGCTTTGCCATCAGCCGTCGCTGCGTTTGCGAGGGCTTGCGTGGCATCTGCTTGCGCGTCATCCGCTGCGGATTGAGCTTCGTCAGCTGACGCCTGCGCGGTTCCGGAGTCAGACAGCGCCAGCAAAGCGTTTGCCTGGGCTGTGTCGGCTGTGTTCTGAGCGCCCTCTGCGGCGGCTTGCGCCGTTTCCGCCGCCGTTTGCGCAGTCCCGGCATTCGTCACCGCCGTGTTGGCCGTGCTTTGTGCACTCGCGGCATTATTCAAGGCCGTCGTCGCATCGTTTTGAGCGTTGGTGACATTCGTATTGGTCGCAAAGAGTTGCGCACCTGTGACCGCGTCAGAAGATGTGGCTGTGATCGCGCCCGCGCCGACATTCGTAATCACGCGTTTCAGCGTATCATTGCCGACAGAGACCGTGTTTGCGGCGCTGGTGACAGAGCCCGCGCCAAGCGAGACCGAATTGTCAAATCCAGCGCTGGCATCTGGACCAATCGCAACCGCCCGATCACCCGCAGCAATCGACGCTGCGCCAGCCCCGCTCGCTTGGAAGTAAGTCAGCTCCGATGTGTTCGCATCTGCCGATTGTTGAGCGGCGACCGCATTGTCAAAGGCCTCATCGGCGCGATCTTGTGCTGTTTGAGCGTTCGAGACCCCGATATTGGCGGTTTGCAGCGCATTGCTCACGCTCTCATTTGTCGCGTGGAGTTGCGCACCGGTGACGGCGTCGCTCGACCCGGCAGCGATCTCGCCCGCGCCGACATTGGTGATGACGCGTTTCAGGGTGTCATTGCCGACAGAGACAGTGTTCGCAGCACTGGTGACAGAGCCCGCGCCGAGGGCAACGGAATTATCAAATGTAGCCGAGCTATCAATGCCGAGCGCGAGCGCTCGATTGCCAGTTGCTATAGCGTCCAAGCCCGTACCGGAGGCCTGGAAAGTTTTGAGCTCAGCCGTATTAAAGTCTGACTGGTCAGCAGCAGCATCGGCGGTTTGCTTCGCTTCGTCGGCGCTTGCTTGAGCCTCAGCGGCATCCGCCAATGCGGTGGTGGCATCGGTTTGAGCATTGGTGACGTTTTGATTGGTTGCAAACAATTGCGCCCCGGTCACCGCATCAGAAGAGGTCGAAGACAGCTCGCCGGCGCCAACATTCGTAATCACGCGTTTCAGGGTGTCATTGCCGACTGAGATGGTGTTTGATTGGCTCGCGACTGAGTTCGCCCCCAAAGCAACGGCATTTGCAACACCGGAATTTACGAACGAGGATGCACCGATCGCCGCGCTCTGAGTAGCCCCGGAACTCGTTTCAGCGGAAGTGCCTAAGGCTATGGACTGGGAGGAGGCGACGCTGCTTGCCAAACCAATGGCGACGGCAGCAGTGGCGCCCGATTCGACGGTACTACTTGCGCCAAGCGCTAATCCCGAGTTTGCGTTTGCGACCGCACTTGTGCCGAAGGCTGTCGCAAACTGGCCCGAGGCGCCGGCGTCATATCCTAGAGCAGCTGAGAAATCAGATTCTGCACTCGCGAGCGCTCCGATCGCTATAGCTTGTTCGCCGGTCGCGGACGCAGCGGTTTGATTGCTGTTCACCTGCAAGAAAGACAGCGCTTGGGTGTTCTGATCCGCCATATTGAAAGCATCATCCGCGCGTCCTTGCGCATTGCTTACGTTCTCATTGGTGGAAAAGAGCTGGGCGCCCGTAACGACGTCGGAAGAGGTGGCGGATAGCTCACCAGCCCCGACATTGGTGATGACCCGTTTGAGCGTGTCGTTGCCGACCGAAACGGTATTCGCCGCACTCGTGACTGAGCCCGCGCCGAGGGCGACGGCGTTCGTCTGACCAGCTTGCGCCTCTTGTCCCATGGCGAGCGCATTGTCGCCTGTGGCTGCGGCGCCGGTCCCGGAACTATTCGCGTCGAAATAGGCCGCGTCCGGGAAAGCAGAGGCGGCGACCGTCGCAATTTGCCCGTCGACATAGCCTTTGGTGGCGGCATCGGTTGCGTCGATCGGGTCGGAGACATGGATCAGGCGGCGGGTCAGTTCCGGTCGATTGTCGTCGGGGTCTAGGTCGTCAATTATTGCAAGATGGCCGAACGAAACCACTGCTTCTTCAAACGCCTCTGATTCGGCGCCGATGGCGATTGAATTGTCTGCGTTGGCTTTTGCGCTCGTGCCGATTGACACTGATTTATCGCCGATCGAATTCGCTGCAGGGCCTAATGCGACGCTTCTATCGCCGCTTGTTGCTGAACCATTGCCGATAGAGATCGCTGAGTTCGCACTTGTCTCAGCGCGAACGCCGATCGCAATGCTGTTAGAGTCAGAATCCGGACTCGTTGACTTCGCGAACCGTCCAATTGCGATCCCGCCTGCGACCGAGGCTTCCGCTTCTCCGCCGATAGCGATTGCACCAGTCGCGTTTGCTTGTGCGACGGCATCCGGGCTATTCACCTGCACATAATCAAACTGCCCGTCGACATAGCCTTTGGTGGCGGCATCGGTTGCGTCGATCGGGTCGGAGACGTTGATCAGGCGGCGCGTGATCGCGGTTTGATCATCGTCTTCGTCGGCTGAACCTGTGATTTCCATCCGCCCGAAAGAAACAACCAGCTCTTCTTCTGCTTGGGACCTGCTGCCAATCGCAACTGAGTCTTCTGCTGTCGCTCTTGAGTATGCACCAATCGAAACTGCGTCTTCAGCATTTGATTGCGCGCCGCCACCCAACGCAATGCTCTCATCGCTTTTGGCTTGCGAACTAGCACCGATAGAAATAGCTCGGTTGCCTTCTGTTTCGGCATTCTGGCCGACTGAGATGTTTTGGACACCTCCAGTTAGACTGGTCGCCTTGGCCCCTCTGCCAATCGCGATTCCTCGAGAGCTTGAAGCTTCTGCTCCCCCGCCAAGCGCAATTGCGCCGACTGCGCTGGCAGTTGCAGCTGGTTGCGAGGGGTCATTCACCTGCACATAATCAAACTGCCCGTCGACATAGCCTTTGGTTGCGGCATCGGTTGCGTCGATCGGGTCGGAGACGTTGATCAAGCGACGGGTGAAGGCTTCGCGCGGCAGAGTGAGAGGATTGTTTGGATCCGCCTCCAAATCAATGCTCCCAAATGAGACAACGCCGTCTTCATTGGCATAAGACAAAGCCCCAATCGCCGCAGACTTGTCGCCAAGTTCGTCAATGTCTGGGGATGAACTGTCTCCCGCGACATGAGCGAATGACCCAAGTGCTGTGCCACCGGATTGATTTGCGATCGCCGCAATACCCAAAGCCGTTGACACCTCGCCATTTGCCCGCGTTTCCGTTCCTATAGCGACCGAATTGTCTCCCGATGCGATCGCACTATAGCCTAAGGCGATGGATTGTTCTCCTGTGGCTTGCGCTGCGCCGATCACGGTACTGGCGTTCACTTGCAAATAACTCAGCGCTTGGGTGTTGGTCGCGATGGATTGGGTGTTCGTATCTGCGGTGTCTTGAGCGGCGGTGACGTCTAAATTCGTCGCAAACAACTGCGCACCCGTCACCGCGTCGGTGGAGTCGACACTAAGTGTGCCGGCGCCGACATTGGTAATGCGGCGGGTGAGGGTCTCATCAATATCGGTGGTCGAGAGGTCATCTGTGCGACCGACGGAGACGGTGAAGTCATCGGATGTGCGCGAGTCTGCGCCGAGTGCGACGGTCTTGGTTCCATTTGAAAAGGCGTTTTGCCCCAGACTAACGCTCGCATTTCCCTCCGAACTTGAAGAGTAACCGAGGGCAATTGAGCCGAAGCCATCGCCGTGGGCGTCCGTTCCGATGGCAACCGCGTACGGTGCACCAGGAACACTCCGCGATCCGGCTCCGATAATAACATTTCCTTCGTCTTGCGCGTTCGCATTCGTTCCGATCGCGATCGCGTTGGTCAAAGGCGCATCCGATCCTGCGACGCTATCCGTCAGCGCACTTATTTGAGCCCCCGATCCAATCGCGATTGAATTCTGGCCGAGCGACGACGCTGCGTCACCGGTCGCGTTGATGTCGATATAGGTGAGCTCGGCGGCGTTTTGATTTGCCAAAGTTTGCGCGGTCGAGACGGACTCGTTCGTCGCAAACAACTGCGCCCCCGTCACCGCATCAGAAGACGTCGCGCTGACGGTGCCAGCGCCGACATTGGTGATCCGGCGTGTGAGGTTGCTCGCGGAATCACCAACAGAAACCGTATTATCTGCAGTCGTAATCGACCCTGCGCCCAAAGCGATTGCGCCTTCATGTGCTGCAAACGTATCTCGACCAATGGCCACTGAGCCGTCTGCATTCGCGTTTGCCCCCGTGGTGCCAGCATCCGCGCCATCTGCGCCAATCGCGACGGATTGGGCGCCGGCTGCGTTTGACAAGCTGCCGAGCGCGACCGCGCCGACGCCAGTTGCCTGACTTTGAATACCGAACGCTGTGGCGCGTTCTTCAGTCGCTTGGGAGAGAATCCCAAGCGCGGTTGAGTTTAAGGCCGAAGATGCGGACCCAAATCCGATGGCGATGCCATTTTGCCCACTCGCCGTAGCGTCTCGACCGATCGCGATGCTTTCCGCATTGCTGGCATTGGCGAGTTGCCCGATGGCAATCGCGTTGGCTCCGTTAGCGCTTGCCCCAGCGCCCGAACTTCCAACATCGACATAGGTCAGATCCGTCGTGGCTGTATCCACATAACCTTTGGTCGCGGCGTCTGTATCGGCGGTTGGATCACCGACATTGACGATGCGGCGTTGCAAGGATGCGCTGCCGACTGAGACCACATTGTCTTCAGTCACGGTTGAGCGTGTTCCGATGCCGACACTGTTGCTGGCTGCGATCTGAACGCCACCCCCAAGCGCGATGCTTTCAGCTCCAGTGACTTCCGCGCCCGTGCCGAGCGCAATGGCATTGAGCTCGTTTGCTTTTGCCGCGTCCCCAATGGCGACGGCGTCGAGGGCTGACGCCACCGCGTCCTCACCGATCGCTATCGTGTCCTCGGCACTGGCTTCGCTTCGCAAGCCCAGCGCAAGCGACCCTTGTGCAAGGGCGTCGGCACCGACACCAATCGCAACAGTTTCAGACTGTGTGGCCGTTGACCCTTCCCCGAGCGCGATGGCCCCAGCAGAGCTGGCGACCGTATCTCGTCCGAGCGCAATGGCATCGAGCTGGTTTGCTTGTGCCGCGTCCCCGATCGCAATCGCTGATGCGCTTTGAGCTTGAGCAGATCGACCAATTGCGATGCTGTTTTCGGACGCAGCATCACTAAAAATGCCCAATGACACAGCCCCTTCGGCTTCGGCAACACTGAGATATCCAACGGCGAGCGAATTGTTCGCTTCTGCCCGGCTTAAACTG